>JBGSYJ010000070.1:0-5627 GCA_041750915.1 Thermoanaerobaculia bacterium
TCGAGCTCGTGCGGGATGCGGAGATTCTCGTTACGCGGCATCACAACCGGGTGACGGCTGACGTGATCGAAGCGGCGCCGCAGCTCGAACTGATCGCTCAGGGGACGAGTGGTCTCGACAACATTGACGGCGAGGCTGCGGGGGCGCGGGGGATCGCGATTATCGGCGTGCCGGGCGAGAATGCGAATGCCGTCGCCGAACTGGTGATCAGTTTCATGATCGCCCTCACGCGTACGGTTCCGGCGTACAACGAGCAGGTGCGGGAGGGCGTCTGGCAGCGGGACGACTGCATGTCGCGCCGGGAGCTGCGATCACATACGCTCGGCATCGTCGGGATCGGGCGCGTCGGCTCGCGTGTGGCACATCTCGCGGCTGCGTTCGGCGTGCCGTGCGTTGCCTATGATCCGTATCTCGATCCTGATGAAACTCGCGCACGGGGAGCCGAGCCGTGTGCGAGCCTCGACGAACTACTTTCGCGTTCGGAGATCCTCACGCTGCACGTTCCGCTCAATGACGAAACCCGCGGCATGATCGGGGGAGCGGAGCTCGACCGGCTCAGGCGCGGATCGTTCGTCATCAACTGCTGCCGCGGACCGGTGCTCGACCAGGACGCGCTGTTCGAGAGGCTCAACGACGACAGCCTCGGCGGCGCCGCGCTCGACGTCTACCGCGAGGAACCGCCCGTGAACGTCCGCTGGTCGGATCGGTCGAAACTGATCCTGACGCCCCACGTCTCCGGATGTTCACGCGAATCGAAAGACTCGACGGGAAGGCTCGTGTACGAGGCGATCTGCAGACACTACGCACTCCCTCCCGCCCGGTTGTGAGTTCTGAGTTCTGAGCCACACCCGCCCGGTTCTGAGTTGTTGGTGCCGTACGGCAGTCTGCATTCCCCTCTCCCCGTGTGAACGGGGAGAGGGGCAAGGGGAGAGGGGCCGCGCAGACAATTCGAATGCAGCCTACCGGCGAGAGCAGCTGCAAGCCCCGAACACCCCTCACCCGGCGCGCGACGATCCGGCAATTCCTCGAAGTCTGCGCGGATGCGCGCGCCACCCTCTCCCCGACTTCGCGGGGAGAGGGAGAGCACGACGCGGCCGCATGGCTCGTTCCTCCTCGACTGGCTGACGCTCGGGATGAGGAGCGCCTTGACAGAGTCTCGAGCAGGACTCCACCCTGTTCAAGTGTAGATTGCCGTTCCACATGACGACACCATCTCCGGACAACCCTCAACGGACTCGTGCTGCCTCTGTTTTTCTCGTCATCAGCATTTCGTTCGGACTTCTCTTCTCCGCGGTCACGCCTCCGTACCAGGCACCGGATGAGGCGGCGCACTTTTTCCGTGCATGGGCCATCGCAGAGGGAAAGCTGTTCATCCAGCATCGAAATGGCCAGAGCGGAGCGATGCTGCCGGCAAGCCTGCTCGCGTCGAAGAACGCGTTCGAGCATCTGGTCGCAGATCCATCACAGACGACTACGAGATCCGCACTCCTCGAAGAGCTCCGGCGCGGGACCGATGAGTCGCGACGGATCTTTACCGAACTCTCCGCAACGGCTCACTATTCGCCCGTGGCTCACGTCGTACAGGCAGGCGGCATTGCGCTCGTGCGCATCGTCGACCCCCCGGTCCTGGCAGGGCTGTACGCCGCGCGCGTTGCGAACGTCCTGGTCACCTCACTGTTGATCGGCCTCGCCATCCGGCTGCTGCCATTCTTCGGATGGGGCATGGCCTTTATCGCCCTCCTTCCGATGACAGTGTTCCTGCGAGGATCGGCGTCGGGAGATTCCGTGACTACAGCGCTGGCCTTCCTGGTCTTCGCATTGATTCTCCATCTCGCATGGAGCGGTCGGCGGATCAGCGCACGAGCCGTCGCTGCATTGGTCTTTGCTACGTGGCTCCTTGCGATGACGAAGCCGGTGTACTGGCCGATTGCCCTGCTCGTGCCGACGATCAGCCGCGATCGCTGGCAGTCGAACCGCGTGCTCGGTGGTTTCTACATCGCCATCGGGGCTGCTCTGGCGGGCGGCGCGGCCCTCTACCTTGCATGGACCGCGACCGGAACCATGTTTACCGCATTGACGTCTTCACCTCTCTCACTCCCGGCCGCGATCGATCCGGGGCAACAGCTCGCCCATGTCGTCGAGCAACCACTCAGCGTTCTCCGGTTGGTTCTCACCGACTACGCCGTAAACGCCGATCGCTATCTCGCCCACTTCATCGGGCGCCTTGGATGGCTCGATACGCCGCTGCCCACCGCCCTTCTCGGCGCGTACGCGCTGGCGCTGCTGTTCATCGCCGTCACCGGAGGACCTCAGCACGTAACCATTCCTGTGAGGCATCGCCTGCTGGCAGCAATCGTTCTGGTGCTTACCATCAGCGCGATCAGCCTCTCGATGTATCTGGTCTGGACACCCGTCGGAGCCTCGATGGTGGAAGGTGTTCAGGGGCGTTATTTCATTCCCGTCGCGCCGGTCGCGTTTCTGGTCTTTGCGAACCGGCGGTTTGCGTGGAAGGGATGGGAGGCCCCGTGGATGCCCGCCGCTTTCGCCACGTTCTGCACGATCGGATTGGGAATCGCATGCTGGGTTCTATTTTCACGGTACTACGCGTGACGTCATCCTGAAGGTTTTGGATTAATCGCTGAGTGTCATCCCGAGCCTGGTTGTGCGGGTGGGCGGGGCGAGGGATCTCCCGCGATGGTACCTAGTTGCCTATCGGCCTCCGCCCGACGCCTCCACGAATCACGAATGTACTATCGCCGGAGATCCCTCGCCCCTCCCACCCACCCGCGCTTGCTCGGGATGACAAGTCCTGAAGATCGCCGCGCGATTGTTGAGGTTCATTAGAAGATCCTTCGCTTCGCTCAGGATGAACGGATGATCACTCGTTCGCCTCTCGACCGTCGCGTACGATCCATTTGCCGTCCCGAAAAACGTGCTGCACGAGGTTCACGCCGAAGTGGTAGACGAGATGGAGATAGTTCGGCGCTTCGATGAGGACGAGATCGGCGCGCTTTCCGGCCTCGATCGAGCCGATTTCAAAGGCCTTGCCGACTGATGCTGCGCCATTCAGGGTGGCAGCAGTGAGTGCTTCTTCCACTGTCATCTTCATCCGCAGCGAGGCGAGCTGCATGACGATCTGCATCGACTCGGTCATCGACGAGCCGGGATTGCAGTCGGTGGATAGTGACACGATTGCGCCGGCGTCGATGAGCTCTCGAGCGGGCGCATAGCGGTCGGACATCAGGAAAAAACTCGTGGCAGGCAGGAGGTTCGCGACCGTCGACGATGCGGCGAGGGCGGCGATTCCGCGCGACGATATGTGCATCAGATGATCGGCTGATGCAGCGTTGAGCTCAGACGCAAGCGCGGCCCCGTCGGTGTCGCTCAGCTCGTCCGCGTGAAGCCGCGGGATCAGACCGGCATTTGCTCCAGCCCGGAGAACCGCCGCACCTTGATCCCTCGTGTAGACGCCCGCTTCGACGAACGCATCGCAGTAGACGGCGAGATGCTCTTCCGCAACCCGGGGGATGATCTCTTCGATGACCTGCGCAACGTACTTCTCCTGCGCAACGGAGTCTCCCCTGCTCTCGGGAGGAAAATCGTGCGCGGCGAGGCAGGTCGGAATCAGCCGGACCGGAGATCTCTCGTTTGCCGTCCGTATCGCCCGCAGCTGCTTGAGCTCGTCTTCGAGATTCAGGCCGTATCCGCTCTTTGCCTCGGCTGTCGTCGTTCCGTGCAGCACCATGCGCGCAGTCCGCTCGAGCACGAGAGCGACGAGCTCTTCTTCGGTGGCGGCCCGGGTGGTGCCTACCGTGGACGCGATACCGCCGCCAGAAGCTGCAATGTCGCTGTACGACACGCCCTGGAGACGGCGGTTGAATTCCGACTCGCGATAGCCGGCAAACGGCAGGTGCGTGTGGGTGTCGACGAACCCGGGGATAGCCGTCGCGCCGCGCGCATCGAAATCGACCTCGACTCTTCGTTTCAGATCGGCCGGGAGATCCGTTTCGCGACCCGCGAAGGCGAACAGCCCGTTCTCGATGACGATCACCGGATGCTCAACAACGTGCAGCTCGCGCATGACGGAACCGCGCCTCGGCGCGCGTCCGAGTGGCGTCGCCAGCTGGCTGAGGTTGTGGATCAGTGTGGTCGGCATGCGTTGAGAGTTGAGAGTTGTGGGTTGTGGTTGGCGTGATCGTACCTTGGAGTTCCCTCACCCCTGACCCCTCTCCCGCCGGGAGAGGGGCACCACCACCCCGCCGCGACGATTCCCCTCTCCCGGCGGGAGAGGGGTCAGGGGTGAGGGAGCTTCGTAGTCCGCGCTTTCACTCTCCCCGCTTCGCGCGGGGCGAGGGAGAGCAGACGCATCACCGGTCGTTGATCGTCTTCCGGTACAGCTGGGTGATCGGCTGTTCGTTGGCTTCCTGCTCGGCATCCATGATGACCATCTGCTGAAACGTATCGACCGTCGATGCGAGCTTGTTTCTTACTGCCTTCCGTTCGATCTTGAGGTCCTGGATCGCTTTTTCGAGATCGGCCATCCGGCTCATGGCCTGCGAGACGATCCGTTCCGACAGGAGCTCCGCGTCTTTGACGATCAGCTCGGCTTCCTTGCGGCCGTTGCTGATCACTTCTTCGGATACGCGCTGCGCTGAAAGGAGCGTCTCCTTGAGAATCATCTCCCGTTCCGAGTTCTCCCCGATCTGCTCACGCATGATGGCATTCTCGCGCGACAGCTTCTCCACGTCCTTGAGCAGCGTCTCGATCTCCTCAGCAACGAGATGCAGGTACGCCCGCACTTCGTCAGCAGAAAATCCACGCATCGTCCTGGCGAAGGTCTGTTTCTGAATGTCGAGTGGTGTGAGATGCATGGGGCCGCCCCTCCCTTCCGGTAGACAGTAGACAGTACACAGTAGACAGTAGCTGGTAGGCTCCGTCCTGCTTAATTATACGCTCTTGGCTGAGCACTACCCTGGTCCTATAACTCGGCAGAAAACGCAACCGGCCTGGCTGCTCACTGCAGGCTACTGTCTACTGTCTTCTGTGTACTGTCTACTTCCCCCTACAGATACGCCCCGAACGAAAGCCTCAGGAAGGTCCTGACGAAGTAGATCGCGAGCAGCAGCAGGAGGGGGGACCAGTCGATTCCGGCGGTCTTGTGCGGGGGAAGCAGCCGGCGGAAGGGACGCAGGATCGGGCTCGTCACGCGCGTCAAAAAATCGTTGATGATCGACAGAACGTTGTAGACACCCTTGTAGCGCCAGCGCATCGACGACTGCGAGGCGAAGAGCATGATCCACGACAGGATGACCCAGACGAGGACGAACCAGTAGAGGATGTCGAGGATGATGTCGAGGGTCCTGAGCACCGTGATCAGGAATGCGTTGCCGACCCCCATATCAGCCCCGTTCTCCAAAAAGCGCGCGTCCGACGCGAATCATCGTTGCCCCCTCTTCGATGGCAATCGCGAAGTCCTCGCTCATGCCCATCGACAGCTCGGTGAAGATACCATTCCCGGCAACCGGTTGCAGACGATCGCGGAGCTCGCGGAGCTCGGCGAAGAATCTACGCGTCTGATCCGCAGAGGCAACCGGCGGAATCGTCATCAGGCCGCGCACGCGAAGGGC
>JBGSYJ010000071.1:0-3209 GCA_041750915.1 Thermoanaerobaculia bacterium
GAACGATTCTCTTCACTCCCACGCCGACCGAGGCGATTTACCGCGTCTCGTCCGCAGGAGGGACACCCACGCAGGTCACCACTCTCGATCCCGAAAAGCAGGAGCAGTCGCACCGCTACCCGGATTTCCTCCCGGACGGAAAGCACTTCCTCTTCCTCGTCGAGGGCAGCGATGTGGCCGGCGACCCGCACACGGGTTTCGGCCTATGGGTCGGCTCGCTCGACTCCCCGGATCGAACGTGGCTGCTCAAGACCGACGCTTCGGCGCGTTACTCGAAGGACGGTTACGTCCTTTTCCTGCGCGACCGCACTCTGTTCGCCCAGCGCTTTGATGCAGGATCCGGAACGCTCGATGCCGAGGCGGTTCCGATCGCCGAGAACTTCACGCGCACGAATCGCTGGGAGGCGACCTTCAGCGTGTCGGACACCGGCCTTCTCGCCTATCAGGCCGGGCTCGCCTCGGAAAGCTCCGAGATCGTCCTGCTCGATCGCGACGAGAACGTCGTGCAGGTCGTCGGCAAGCCAGCCGAGTACATGAACGTGGCGCTCTCGAGGGACGGGAAAAGGGTGGCTGCAGGAGTCATCGACACGAAGACCCAGAAGAGCGACATCTGGGTGCTCGACTCCGAGCGCGGCACGTCCACGCGCCTGACATTCGACCCCGAGGACGACATACAGCCCCTATGGTCCCACGATGACCGCTACATCTACTTCACCGGCCGCAGGCAGGGAAAAGGAGACATCTTTCGAAAATCGAGTGCGGGCACGGGCGAAGACGAGCTCGTCCTCGCGGATCCGGAGACCAGTATCCTCTACAGCCAGACGGCTGACGGACGCCTCGGCGCATTCAGCACGCTGAACCAGAAGACGAGCTGGGACATCTCCTTTTTGAACCTGGAGACGGGCGCGGTCGAGACGTTCCTCAAGACGCCGTTCATCGAAGTGGCCCCGGCGCTCTCGCGCGACGGCCGCTTCGTCGCTTATGCCTCGAACGAATCGGGCCGCCCGGAGATCTACGTGCAGCGCATCGGAAGCGAAGGGGGCAAGTGGCAGATCTCGAGCGAAGGTGGAACCCGGCCCCGGTGGGCACGCAACGATCGGGAGCTCGTCTTCCTCAGCCCGGACTACGAGCTCATGATCGCCGACGTGAGTCTCGAGCCGGTGCTCACGGCCTCGGTCCCGCGCGTCTGGATGGATCCCGGGGTGAAGCAGGCCCTGGGACCACAGTACGACGTCTCCCCGGATGGTTCCCGCGTGCTCGTGAACCGCACGCTCGCCAAGCCGAACGTGGCACCCGTCACGCTCGTTCAGAACTGGACGGAGGGATTGAAGTAGGCCAACGGACTGGTGCACCCGGGAACGTCTTTCGTGGCGTCGCCCGTGGGCAGTCATGAGATTCCTGGAAAAGAGGAAGACTCGGACCGCTGCCGTATAGGTAACCACAGCCTGCAGCCGACGTGAGGGGGGAACCTCGCCCCGCGCGGATGTTATGCTGCGGCGACCCACACAATGAGTTTGACTGCCGGGCAGCGCCTTGGTCCGTACGAGATCGTTGCATCCATCGGAGCCGGTGGAATGGGAGAAGTGTATCGCGCGCGCGACACTCGGCTCGATCGCGACGTCGCCATCAAAGTCCTGCCGGAGGGGCTCTCGCGCGATGCTTCGTTCAAGCTGCGCTTCGAGCGCGAAGCGAAGGCGATCTCCGCGCTGAATCATCCGAACATCTGCACGCTCCACGACATCGGTCGCGAGGGAGACCTCGACTATCTCGTCATGGAGTACATCGAAGGCGAGTCGCTCGCCGACAGGATCCGGAAGGGTCCGCTTCCGATCGAACAGGTTCTCCGCTACGGCGTGCAGATCGCCCACGCGCTCGACGCGGCACATCGTCATGGCATCGTGCACCGCGATCTCAAACCGGGCAACGTGATACTCACGAAGTCGGGAGCGAAGCTCCTAGATTTCGGACTCGCGAAGGACGCCGTCCTCGGATATGCAGCTCCATCGGAAGCCACCGAGCACAAGCCACTCACTGCCGAAGGGACGATCGTCGGGACGTTCCAGTACATGGCCCCCGAGCAGCTCGAAGGCTCCGGAGCCGATGCGCGGAGCGACATTTTCGCGTTCGGCGCGCTGCTCTACGAGATGAGCACAGGCGTCAGGGCGTTCGACGGCAAAACCAGGACGAGCATCATCGCCGCGATCGTATCGACGAACCCTCCGCCGATCAGCTCCGTTCAGCCGATGACACCCCCCGCGCTCGACTACGTCGTCCGCCGCTGTCTCGCGAAGGATCCGGACGACCGCTGGCAGAGCGCTGCGGACATGGCGAGCCAGCTCCAGTGGATCTCGGAAGCGGGATCGCAGACGATTCCGATCGCGCTGCGTCGGAAGCGTGCGTGGGCCCGTTATCTCTGGCCGGCGGCGGCGGCAATCGCGGGAGTCGTGGCGGGGGCGATCGGCTGGAGCCTGCTCGGCGGAAGATCGGAGGCCGGATCGATTTCCCACTACCAGATCAGCCCACCGTCGATGGACCAGGTGACACTGGCACACCACCGTTCGTTCGCCATCTCACCGGACGAATCGTTCATTGCGTATCGCGGACGCAGCGGCGAGGACAGTTCGCTCTTTCTCAGAAAGACCTCGGGGTTCGAGCCAATGCGGATCGAGGGCAGCGACGATAGCGGTCACCTGGCCTTCTCCCCAGACTCGCGGTGGCTGGTATTCGAGAGCGGAGGAACCTTGAAGAAGGTCTCCGTCGATGGAGGGAAACCGATCGACCTCTGTTCTGTCAACGGAACTCCCCTGGGCATCGACTGGTCGGGCTCCACGATCCTGTTCAATGACGGGTTCAGCATGGGCATCTGGTCGATACCGGCAGGGGGTGGCGAAAAGCAGCTCGTTTTCTCCAGAGACGTCGCTAAGAACGAGGGAGCGCTCCTCTACCCGCAACTGCTCGCCGATGGAGACCATGTTCTCCTGACGATCTGGCGCGCAGGCAGCTTTGACGATGCGGATATCGTCGTTCGATCGATGCGGACAGGGGAACAGAAAGTCCTGGTGAAGGGCGGCTCCGACGCGCGGGTCCTGCCGACCGGGCATCTCGTTTACGGACGCGCCGGAACGGTGCTGGCTGCGCCATTCGATCTGGAGAAACTTGAAGTCACCGCTTCGCCGGTCATGGTGCTCGACGACGTTGCGACGGGAAGT
>JBGSYJ010000072.1:0-2527 GCA_041750915.1 Thermoanaerobaculia bacterium
ACTGGCATGGACGTTCGTCATGGAAAGGGGACTGGGAACGCGTGTCTGGAATGACGAACTGGTCAGCGGCGTCCCGTCGGGCTCGAAACCTCCTGCACCGCCGGAGGACTGGAACGAGCTCCTGAATGCCCTGGAAAAGGCGCACGCCGGTTTCCGTGACCTGATCGCATCGGCCTCGGACGAAGACCTCGACATGGAAGTCCATTTCTTCACGGCACCGAAGACGATGGGGACGTACACGCGCCACGAGTGGATCTGGTTCCTGCTGCACGACGAGATCCATCATCGCGGTCAGTTCTCGGTCTATCTCCGGATGGCTGGAGGGAAGCTGCCATCGATCTACGGACCGACCGCAGACGAGCCCTGGGTCTGAACTCGTGCCCGGGTCTGGAGACACCGGACCCGGGCGCGCGAATCGCAAGAGGCAGGTCCACATGAGGGCTGCCGCCAGGGATCGATTCGGAACTACAGTACGTGCCCTCAGGCATCGCAATTTCCGGCTTTTCTTTTCCGGGCAGCTCATTTCCCTCATCGGAACGTGGATGCAGTCGGTCGCACAGGCGTGGCTCGTCTACCGGTTGACCGACTCCATCGTGCTTCTCGGGGCCGTCGGCTTCGCCGGCCAGATCCCGGTGTTTCTGATGTCGACGTTCGGCGGCATGGTGGCGGATCAGTACAGCCGTCACCGGATCCTGCTTCTCACGCAAACAGCGTCAATGTGTCTCGCACTCGTCCTCGGAATTCTGACGCTGTCAGGCAGGATCGAAGTGTGGCACATCTTCGTCATCGCATCGTGCATGGGGATTGTGAATGGATTCGACATCCCGACGCGGCAGTCCTTTGTTTTCGAGATGGTGGGACGTGCAGACCTGCAGAATGCGATCGCACTGAACTCATCGATGTTCAACGCCGCACGCGTTGTCGGTCCGGCGCTCGCGGGCATCCTGGTTGCGTGGGTCGGGGAGGCGTGGTGCTTCCTGATCAACGGCACGAGCTACATCGCAGTTCTGTCGAGTCTTCTGGCGATGCGACTGCCACCGCACGTTCGCCCCGTCTCGAGCGAGACACCATTGCGCAGAATTCTGGAAGGATTCCGCTTTGCGGCGAGAACGGGACCGATCCGGGCGCTGTTTGTACTCCTCGCCCTCGTCAGTTTCGTCGCGATGCCGTACACGGTGTTGATGCCTGTGTTCGCCCGGCAGATTCTGGGCGGTGGTCCGGATACGCTCGGGATGCTGATGGGGGCCGCCGGACTCGGAGCGTTGGCTGGATCAATCACCCTGGCAAGCAGGAGGGGTGTTCGAGGTCTGGGCCGGTGGATTGCTGCTGCTGCCGCAGGCTTTGGAGTGAGTCTCGTTCTCTTCTCGTTCAGCCGGAACCTCTGGCTCTCGGTCATACTGCTCGTCCCCGTCGGGTTCACGATGGTTGTGCAGATGGCGGCATCGAACACACTAATCCAGTCGATGGTGCCCGACGCGCTTCGCGGCCGGGTGATGGCGCTCTACTCGATGATCTTCATGGGAATGGCGCCACTCGGATCGCTTCTGGCGGGGGCGATCGCTCAGAGAATGGGTGCGCCTTTCGCCGTAGCTCTGGGCGGAAGTGTCTGCGTTCTCGGCGCGTTCGTCTTTTTCCTCCGGCTTCCGTCTCATCGGTTTGCGGCATACCGCCTGCTGCTGACCCAGCAGATGGTCGGGGGCGATCCCGCCGAGGAGGTAACGGGAACGGGCGCCGACGGAGTCACGATCCGGTGATCGCGCTGCGTTCAGCGTGCGATATGCTTGAACAACGATGCGAGAGAAGAGCAGGAAGGGCCGGATTGCCGTCGTCGGTTTTGCAGCCGGATTTCTCGCGACGCTGCTGTTTCACCAGCCGGTCCTCGCACTGCTGAATGCGGCCGGTATCGCATCGCTTGATGCCTGGGCGATGAAGCCCGTTCCTCCGTTTGGAGTTCCGAGTGTGATCTCTCTTGCGTTCTGGGGTGGCGTTTGGGGCATCGTGCTCCTGCTGCTGATCTCGGGACGGAGGACTGCCGTGTACTGGACCCTCGCGCTGCTCGTCGGTGCGATCGCACCGACTCTGGTCGCCGGTTTGGTGATCGCACCTCTGAAGGGTCTGATGATTCCGGCCGAAGCGAGAGCATCGATGCTGATGATGGGGCTTTTGGTTAACGCCGCGTGGGGACTGGGCACCGCCGCGATCGCCCGTCTCTTCGGCGCACATCGCTGGCGCCGTTAGATCCGAACCGCGGATCCGGTTACGAGAATGCCTCCCGACTCAGGGATATCGACCTGCAGCAGGCTTGGCCTGCCCATCGCTACTCCCTGGTGGATGAGGATCGTGTTTGGCGTCGAGATCATGCCTCCGTCCCGAAGATATCCTCCGAGAGCAGCTGCCGCAGCGCCTGTGGCCGGATCCTCCACGACGCCTCCTACGGGAAATGGATTCCTGGAATGAAAGACGGTGTCGCTCCCGCGGAACACGAGCTGGAGTGTCGTGAGCTCCTCCTGAAGCATCAGGGCTTTCA
>JBGSYJ010000073.1:0-15109 GCA_041750915.1 Thermoanaerobaculia bacterium
TTTAATCTCCGCCGCGTGCAAGGACCCCGTAAAAGGAAAGTGTCCCGCAAGGCATCCCGGCGGGAGGAGATTGCCGCTCCGCTCCGGCCGCAGCATCAACCGACGCCAACGACGCTGACGGGGAACTTCCGGAAGCATGAGAAATTCGTATCGCGCTTCCTCGAGAGTCCCCGCGATCTGCTCGTCTATCTGCCGCCCGGGTACGAGGAAGAGACCGAACGGCGGTATCCGGTCTTCTATATGCACGATGGTCAGAACCTCTTCGATGGCGCGACCTCATTTGTTCCGGGCGAGGAGTGGCGCGTGGACGAGACGGCGGAAGCTCTCATCCGCCAGGGCGCAATCGAGCCGATCATCATCGTGGCGATTTACAACACAGGCGAGGCGCGTCTCGCTGAGTACACTCCGACGGTCAGCGACGAGCACGGCGGTGGCAAGGCCGATCTTTACGGCCGGCTTCTGGTCGAAGAACTCAAGCCGTTCATCGACGAATGCTACCGGAGTCTGACCGGCAGCGAACACACCGGAATCGGAGGATCATCGCTGGGCGGGCTCGTTTCGCTCTATCTGGGCCTCCGCTACCCGGGCGAATTCGGAAAGCTGGCAGTCATGTCGCCTGCTACCTGGTGGGACGACCGGATGATCATCCGCCATGTGGATACGCTGGCCGAGAGGCCTGAAAGCCGGATCTGGCTGGATATCGGCACCAGTGAGGGCAGAGACGCACATCAGGATGCCCTCCGGCTCAGGGATTCGCTCGTCGCCCGGGGCTGGAAGCCCGGCGAGGATCTATTTTTCGTGGAGGAGGTGGGGGCGCCACATTCCGAGGCCGCCTGGGCCCAGCGAGTCGATCCGATGCTTCGATTCCTGTTTCCCGAAAGATGGGATCGGCGTTGACGTTTGCATGACGGGAGAATGTGCATAATCGCCCCGAGGCCAGTTAGAAGGCCGCTTGGCCGCGTTACAATGCCCTGACAGGAGAGCAGTTTCCTTGGAAAACTCACCCCCGAGTGCCGAAGTTCGCGAGGCGATGTTCGAGCTGCAGCAGTATCTGTCCGACTCGCTTGCGCCGCTCATGGTGCAGGACTCCGTTCTGATCCTCATGCAGCACCCGACTCCTCTGACCGGCGCTCAGATCAACGCGTGGGCATCGTCTCAGTACCACGGCCCCGGCGCTGCTGTACCGATCTCGGACTATCTGTTCCACGCAATGAAGAAGATTTACCTGATGGGCGAGTATGAGCTGATTCCGAAGCCGCCGCTCGAGAAGTTCCTCACGGAACTGGCTCAAATCGTTCTTGCGTATTGTCCCCAGGAGGACCGCGGGCTGCTGCGCACGAACCTCGCCCGTCTGGGAGAATCGACAACGATTCTCGCCTCGTCGGTCGACTACCTTCACAGGCAGGCGGGATCTGTCGAACGCCCGCTCGCGACGACTCCTCCTGCGGAGCGGAGCCATGGCGGACCTTCCGGCGGCGGTGGGGGCGGACCGGCAGGCTCCGGCGGTGGCGGCGGTGGTGGAGTTTCTCTCTCCTCATCCGAGGTCGCGCGTGGAGTCCGAAGCTTCACGATGTTGATGGAGCGCATGCAGCGACAACCCGCCTCGCATTCCGCGGGCGCGCCGGTTTCGGAATCGACGCGCGAGATTTTCTCGCAGCTGCTCACGCTTGCGGCGTCGACCTCGAACAGCGGTGAAGAGCTCGAAGAGCGTGTCAACCGTCTGCAGGGACTGGGACTCGGCGTCGAGGGAAACATGCGGGAGCTGTTTCGCGGGTTGAGCGAAAGCCTTCCTGACTGGGTGCGGCCGGATGCCGGGTCGGAACAACCGCTGACATTCAGCAACTCCAGCCCCCTCGAGGCCATGCACCGTCTCATCTCTCTTGCCGATGATCCTGCTGAAGGCGCCACACGCTTTCGCGAGATGGTTCATGCCGCGATCGAGCAGGTGAATCAGGGCGCTCTTGCCCGGGCGGCAACGATGCTCGAGCTGGCCGAGCGGATCATCACCGAGAAGAAGGTCGATGTCCTCGTTGTGCAGTCGATGCGAAACCGTTCGCACGAGGGGATCCAGGAAGAAGTGCTCCGAAAGGCCGCCGAAACACCCGAAAAACATCCGCTTCTCAAAAAGGTGATGAGCTTTTTCACACCGCTCGGCGTCGCCCCGCTCCTCGAGGATCTTCAGCACGAGGAAAAGCGCGATCGCCGCCGGCTTCTGCTGGCACTTCTCGAGGCTCATGGGCCGGCCACGCGCGACGCAGCCCTGGCGATCCTGGAGTCCACCTCGCAGGAAGCGGCCATCGACGAACAGCACCGCTACTTTCACCGAAATCTGGTTTATCTGCTCAGGCGCGTTCCGGCCCATGCGGATACGGCGATGGAGCGCGAAGTGACGCTGGTCGCCGCGCTGGCTCAGCCCGAGGTCCCCGGATTTCTCGCAAGAGAGGCAATCACACACCTCGGAGCTGTCCGGATCGAGGCGTCCGAGAAGGCTCTCGTGAATCTCATGGGCGACTTCGAGCGGATCCTTCTCCGGCCGAAGGATTCGCCTTACGACCTGCAGGAGATCCGGCAGTCCCTTGACCGCACAGTCGCGGCCCTCGCACGGTTCGGAACGATCACAGCGGCGCAGGCGGTCGTCAGCCACGGACTGAGGAAGCAGGCGCAAATGGGCGACACGATGGCCCGCCTGGCAGATCTTGGAGGACAGGACTTGTCCGCCGATCCCGCGCTCGTCGACCGCCTCATCAAGGCTCTTCGCAGTGAGCTTCCCCTCAAGGTCCTCGGATTCGTCATCCAGAAAAAGGCCGAGAATGTTTTCTTCCTTCTCGAAGCGCTCGCATCGACTCCTTCCGCCGCTGTCGCGCAGGCGCTCGAAGAGATTGTTCAGAAGTTCCCTGATCACGATTTCGGCCGGGCCGCCGCCAGGACCCTCGCCGGATTCGGCGCAACGCCGAGGCCGGCGGAAGGGCCGGGTGTCGTCAGTCTGGCTGGCGACCTGGAACTGTTCGGGCTGCCGAACCTGCTCCAGACACTTGCTGAGGCGGCCGTCAGCGGGATGCTGACACTGAGGGATTCCGAGGGCGAGACCACAGGGCTCGTCGTGATGGAAGGCGGAAGGATCGTCGATGCCCAGGCCGGAAAGTTGCGCGGCAACGAAGCGATTTACCAGCTCTTCGAGCGTCCGTCACCAGGTACGTTCGCGTTCACCGCGAGACGCGAGGGCGCGATCGACAAGGAGCGCGCAAGTGCCGCGCAGGAAGTCGTCCCGATCGTCTTCGAAGCGATGCGGCGCTACGACGAATTCCGCCAGGCGCGCGTGCTCGTTCCCGATCATGTGACCTTTGAAGTCAGCGGAATCCGCCCGACCTCACACCCCGATGAGAAGGATGTGAACCTCTGGCGGATCGTCTGGTCGAAAGTTCGCTCCGGCGCGACGGCGCTCGAGTGTGAAGAGGGTGTGCCGGCCGACTCCTACCGGATTCGCCGCCTGCTCGTACATTGGACTGAAGAAGGCGCCCTCCAGCAGATCTGACGTCGGGTCAGGTGTCGCGACCCCCGCTCTCTTTCTACACCTGACACCTCAGGAATCGCGCGGCGATCGAGAAGACTTGTCATCCCGAGCTCGGTGGCGCGGGCGGGAGGGGCGAGGGACCTCCAGCGATGGTACATAGTTGCCTATCAGTCTCCGCCACCACCCTTGCCCATCACGAATCACAAATGTACTAACGCCGGAGGTCCCTCGCCCCTCCCACCCACCCGCGCTTGCTCGGGATGACAACTTCTTCATCTCCGAACACCACCTATTCCTCGAAGAAAAACTTCTCCCTTGTGCGCGGCCGATTTCCCAGCTCGTTCATCGTTCGCGCGTCGTACATCCGTCCGTTGACGATCGTGTAGCGGATATGTTCGGTGTTGCGGAGATTCTCCAGCGGGTTCCGCTCGAGGACGAGTATGTCGGCGAGCTTGCCCGGTTCCAGCGACCCGAGGTCCTTCTCCATGCCCATGTAGCGGGCGCCGTAGATTGTCGCGGTCTTCAGTGCCTCGAGTGGCGTCATGCCTCCCTGTTCCATCATCCAGGTTTCCCAGTGCGCGGCGAGACCCTCGCGCTGGCCGTGAGCCCCGACCATGACGGGAACTCCGGCGTCATGCAGCTCTTTTGCGATTCGCGCGTTGTTGAAGTGATTGAAGTCGTCGTCCGGAGCCATCACGCGACGCCGCGAGCGCTGGTCGATGATCTCCCGCGGCACGAAGCTGAGCAGCCGCTCGTTCTCCCAGACGTTCGTCTTCTGGTACCAGTAGTTCTCACCCCACAGCCCTCCGTATCCGACCACGAGTGTTGGTGTGTAGTAGGTCTCGCTGCCCGACCAGAGTTGAACGACATCGTCGTAGATATTAGCAACCGGAATCGAATGTTCGATGCCGGTGTGTCCGTCGACGATCATGTTCATGTTGTGCTGGAAGAGCGAGCCGCCCTCGGGCATCACCTGCATTCCCAACTCGCGGGCAGCCGCGATGACCTGCTGCCGCTGGTCCCTGCGCGGCTGGTTGTAGCTCTTCACGCTGAAAGCACCAACGGCCTTCATCCGGCGGAGGTGAGAGCGGGCGTCCTCGAGAGATTCGATGCGGGCACGCGTCGGAGACTGCGCTCCGTAGAGAATCGTCCCCGTGGAGTAGATGCGCGGACCGACGACATGACCCGCGCGAGCAAGCTCGCTCGCCGCGAAGATCGAAGCGGTGTCGTTGGACGGATCGTGGATCGTCGTCACGCCGAAGGCCAGACTCGAGTAGTTCACCCAGTTCTGCTTCGGAATGATCTGGTCGGTTCCCTGCGCGCCATGCCAGTGAACGTCGATCCAGCCGGGAGTGAGCGTCTGCCCTGCGACATCGATGACACGCGCGTTCGCGGGCACTGTTGTGGAAGCGCGCGGGCCGACTGCGACGATCCGGTTCTTCTCGACGACGATTGTCCCGTCTTCGATGACTTCATCGCCGCGCATCGTAATGATGCGTCCGCCGACGAAAGCCAGCGAGCCGGTCGGGACATCCGCCGGCTGGCGGAAACCGATCGGAACTCCACTCTGCGGGATCTCCGGAAGCTCCTTCGACGCGCCCTCTACGAACGTGAATGCTTCGGTGAGCGCGCGCGAATAGAGCTCGGGTCCGAGCGACCAGTGGAGCTTCGTGCTGTCGCCCGACCAGTGGAGGTATTCACCCGCATCGCGCGATACGCGGTTGAGCGGGACGGTCTTCGCTTCGGGGCCGATGTCGATCGTCCTTCCGATCTGCACGAGTGGTGTGATCCAGGCGTTGAATCGCTCGGTGAATGCGAGCCAGCGCCCGTCGGGCGACACGCGGAAACGGGTCGCTTCGGCCGTCGAATAGTGCGTGCGCTCATCGCTGCCATCCAGCTCGATGCTTTTGAGCGCCCTTTTGTTGTCGTCTTCGAATCCCGTGAAGAAGACGCGGTCTCCTGTACGCGCGAAATGCGGCGAAAATCCGCTGCGTGTGATCAGTGACGGGGTCCCGCCGCGAACCGCTATCGAATAGAGCCCCGTGTCCCTCGACCAGTCCGACGAACGGAGGAAGCCACCGGGAATCTTGCGGTAGACGATGCGCGAGCCGTCGGGCGAAAAGACAGGCTCGACATAATGCCCCGGTGCTGATGTGACGGCGCGTCCTTCTCCACCGCGGGCGGGCACGACGCGGACCGACCCGAAGGTCGTGTCGTTCCAGGTTGTATAGACGATCGACTGTCCGTCGCGCGACCAGGACGGGTAGTACTCGAATTCGGTCTGCTGTGAAGTCAGCCTGCGCGGTGTCCCGTTCGGAAGCGCGCGGATGTAGAGGTGCCCCAGAGCCTGATAGACGACCTGATCGCCGCGAGGCGAGACTTCCACCCAGCGGATCATCTTCACGTCGAACTGATCCGGCGCGACCTCCACCGGGAATCTCACGACGTCTGTCATCGTGCGCGTGTCATTCACCCGAAACGGAATCGGCGACACCTGCCGGCTCTCGACGTCGATGCGATGAAGTTTTCCGCCGGCCCAGAAGACGATCGAGCGGTTGTCCGGAGTCCACGCCATCGAGGGATAGACGCCGTGGAGAGCCCATGTCTCCTGCATGTCGCGATCGAGGCCGTCGAAGATCGGCTCTTCGGCGCCCGAGGCGATGTCGGAGACATGGAGAACGGTGTTGCCGCGGATCCGGCGGATGAACGCCAGCTTCTTTCCGTCGGGAGACGGAGTCGGGCGGATCGATCCTCCCGGTCCCGTGACCCAGGGTGTGATGTCGCCCGTCTCGCGATCGAGGCGCTGGATCACATAGATCTGGCTGTTGGGATCCTTGTTGTACTCGTAGACGCTTCCGGGCGTCGTGTCCTGGCTGTAATAGAGGTAGCGGCCGTCGGGAGAGAACGCCGGCTCGCCGAGATCCTTCTGATCGTTGGGGCGCTTGGTCATCATCAACCCCTCGCCGCCGGTGCGGTGATAGAGCCAGACTTCGCCCGCTCCAGCAGATCGCCGCGAGGTGAAATGCTTGCGGCCGGCTACGAACTGGCTGTCGGGCGTCCATGCCGGGCTGGTGACGAGCCGAAAGGTTTCCTTCGTCACCTGCACAGGATCCGAGCCGTCGCGATCCATGATCCAGATGTTGTCCCCGCCGGAGCGATCGCTGATGAATGCGATCGACTTGCCGTCAGGACTGTATCTGGGCTGCATGTCCCATGCGATTCCGCTGGTGATCGCCTTCGCCTCGCCGCCACCGATCGGGACGAGGTAAATGTCGCCCAGCAGGTCGAACACCACCTCGTCACCGCCGGGGCTAACGTCGAGGCTCAACCATGTCCCTTCATCCACGTTGATGCTGATCTCGCGGCTCGGGCCGGGTGGTTTGGAGACATCCCACTTCTCCTCTTTGGCTTCCTTCTCAGAGGCGTCGGTAGCGGCCGCGAGAGCCGGACGGCCCTCGTCGTGTGAATCACGCGTCCGCAGATTCTCCTGCTCCTTCTTCTCGTCGCTCTCCTTCTGTTTTTCGTCTTCCTGAACCGGAGGAGCCGGCTCCTGAGCGTGAACAGCAGGGAACAAAAGAGCCAGCGAGAGTGCGACAGCGACTGCGGAGAAATGCTTCATCGATGGAATCCTTTCGAGAGTGTCTTTTCGATCTCGCGAATCTTAAAGCGGGCGGCGAACGAATGCGTGTCATCCTGAGCGCCGCGAAGGATCCCCTCAGGACTCGCTCTTCCGTAAACAACAGGGGGATCCTTCGCTGCGCTCAGGATGACACCTACTCCGCTTAACTAGAGCCAGGAGGTCAAACCTTCGTGTTTCAGAGTTCTGGACCGATACTGCGGCGGTGAATGTATCAGATCATGGGATTATCATTATCGGCGCAGGTGCGGCTGGACTGATGGCGGCGATCGCGGCAGGCCGGCGGAGTGGCGGCGAGGTTCCCATCGTAGCTCTCGACGGAGCGCGCCAGATCGGAGCGAAGATCCTGATCTCCGGAGGCGGGCGATGCAATGTCACGCACGAAGAGGTACATCCGGCCGATTTCCATGGATCGAGTCGCAATGCAGTAGCGCGTATCCTCCGCACATTCGACGTGGCGGCCACGGTGGACTTCTTCGAGGATCTCGGCGTCCGGCTCAAGAGGGAGGAGACCGGCAAGCTGTTTCCCGTGACCGATGACGCGCGGACGGTTCTCGAGGCGCTCCTCGGTGCGGCGCGCGCTGCCGGCGTCGACGTCAGAACGTCACACCGCGTCACGGCCATCAGGAAAGATCAGGAAACTTTCCGGATCGCGACGAGTGCGGGAAACTTCTCGGCGGGAACCGTCATTCTGGCGACGGGAGGACGGAGCATTCCGAAGAGCGGGAGCGACGGATTCGGCTATGAGCTCGCGAAGTCGCTGGGTCATTCCGTGAGCGCCACCACTCCCGCCCTTGTTCCACTGCTGCTGCCGAAGACGTATCTGCTCGTGTCGCTCAGCGGCATCAGTGTCGAGGGTGAGCTGACGCTGGGCACATCATCAGGACGTGTGATTCACCGCGAGCGCGGACCGATACTCTTTACACACTTCGGCCTGAGTGGACCTGCGGTGCTCGACATGAGCCGTCACTGGATCGCGTCAAAGAACGAGGATCCGTCGGTGACGCTGCAACTGAATCTGCTCGACGGAATGTCGCTCGAGAATGTGAGGGAATGGCTGACGGCTGCTGCGCGGAAGCGGCCGCGCGCACTGGTCACCTCGGTGTTGCAGGAGCGGCTTCCGGAAAGACTCGCAGCGGCCCTGGTGAGCCAGGGAGCCGGCCTTGATCCTTCACTCACGATCGGGCGGCTCGAGCGTGAAGGGCGTCTCGCGCTGATTCGCACTCTCGTCGCGCTGAAACTGCCTGTCACAGGCGATCGCGGTTTCAACTTCGCCGAGGTAACCGCAGGCGGCGTACCGCTGTCGGAAATCGATCCTTCGACAATGGCGTCGCGCAAGTGCCCCGGACTCTATCTCTGCGGTGAGATCCTCGACGTCGACGGCAGGATCGGCGGCTACAACTTTCAGTGGGCGTGGGCGAGCGGACGACTGGCGGGAGCGAGCGCGGGGGAGCCGGGAGAGAGACGGAATGTTGAATGTTGAATTGAATGTTGAATGGGCGCGGAGAACGAGAGAGTCAGGGTTGTGTCATCCCGAGCTTGGTCGTGCGGGTGGGAGGGGCGAGGGACCTCCGGCGATAGTACATAGTGGATTCTTTACTGAGTAGACTCGAGCGGATTCTTCCTCGAGGCAACTATGCATCGCAGGAAGTCCCTCGCCTCCATCACCTCCACAAATTGCTTCTAGTGAACCTCTACTGAACGGAGATCTGACCTCTCCGAGGTATCCTCGGACCCCATGCAGAACCGTTACTTCGTATACATTCTTACGAACATCGGCGGAACTGTTCTCTACGTCGGGATTACGAACGATCTGTGCGGAAGGATCGATGAACACGCTGCCGGTACGGGAAGCGCGTTTACAAGAAAGTATCGCGTTCATCGGCTGCTTTATTTTGAAGAGCACTTGGACGTGCGTCAGGCAATCGCGCGCGAGAAGGAGATCAAAGGCTGGAGTCGAAGTAAGAAGGAAGCGCTCGTGCGTTCATTCAATCCCGAGCTCAGGAATCTCCGACCGGAGCTGCTGCCGATGCAGAGCTGACCGCGTGTGTGCGGTCCTCGTTGTAACTATGTACCAGCGCTTGAGGTCCCTCGCCCCTCCCGCCCGCACAACCAGGCTCGGGATGACAAGCTCCTTTTGTTCTTCGAAACACAAACGCTCATGATTGAAGATACCGTCGCCGTAAACAAAAAAAGGGGCAGGCCGAAGCCTGCCCCTGTGAACGCAACAGCGTAACGACTGTTAGTTTGCGAAGACCTGCGCCACCGGGGTGATCTTCACGTTCGCTGGTTTGATGTTCAGCTTGCGGGCGCCGATGAGCTTGTCCTCTTCGAGGAGTTCAGCCGGTTTGTCCGCGTCGTATTTGATCGTGGAGATTGCATCAGCTACGAGTTTGTCGCGCAGTCCCGCGGCATCCTTCGTGATGATCACCACGGAGAGATCCTTCGCGGAGAGGTGCCGCTTGATTGCATTGTTCACATCGTCGCGCGTGAGTTTCGAGACCCGGTCGCGCACGTACGAGGTGAACTCGCCGATTCCGTACCACTGCGAATCGAGTGCGTAGCCGACTTCCTGATTCTGAGTCGCCGTCATCACGTAGACGTTTTTCATCAGATAGTCGCGTGTCGAGTCGATCTGCTCCTGAGTGAGACCGTTCTCGATCAGCTTCTCCAGCTCGTGCGTCGCGATCCGCAGAGCCATGTGGGCATTCTCCGGAACGACGGGACGGATCCAGACCTCGAAGATCTGCGCGCGTCGCGCGATGTTGGGATCAGGGAAGAACTGGAACATTCCGCGGGGAAACGCTTCGATGTAGGCATAGTCGCCGTAGTTCATTCCGCGCGTCTCGCGGATGCGGTCATAGAGGTGCGACATCGACGAGCGATGCTCTCCCAGCCAGGTGCGCGCCAGAAGAAGTGCCGGATAATCCGGGTGAGACCGCGTGACTGCGATTGGATGTCCGAACGAGATCGCGGTTGCGATCGTGTCCTTTTCGATGATCTCGACTTCCATGCCCTGCGGGCGCTTGCCGGTGATCGTGACGGGGCTCGAGGAGCTGCCGGCGGGAAGTTTCGCCAACTCGCTCTTCAACCTTCCGAGAACTTCGTCCGTGGCGTCGCCGCCGACTGCGACCGCGAGGTTCGCTCTCGTGTAGTTCTCCGAGATGAACTTCTTTACATCATCGAGCGTAATGGAATCGATTCCGGCAACAGTTCCGAGAACGGGATGTCCGTACCCCGTGCCTTCGAAGATATTGGTCTGAAGGCGTTCCTTGCCGAGTTCCTCCTCGTTGTTGGTGCGAAGGTCCTGCACGAGCGAATTGCGCCGGCTGTCCTTGAGACGCTTGAAGTCCTCTTCGCGGAAGCCCGGCTCGAGGAGCATCGGGAAGACCAGATCGGCGAACGTCGCCCAGTTGTCGCTGTGAATCACGCCGGTGAGGGTCGTCATCTCTTTGTCGACGAGAGCGTTGAAGCTTCCGGCGATCGGGAAGAGAGCCTTGTTGATCTCATCGATTCGCAGCTGACTGGAACCGGCACCCGTCACCATTGCGGCGGTGAGCGACGCGAGACCCTCTTTGCCTTTCGGATCGCGCGACGAGCCGACGTTGAAAAGCATCTTCACGTTCAGCTGAGGAAGCGCCGACTTCTTTGTCAGCAGCTTCAGATCCGAACCTGCACCTGCACCCGCTGCCGGCGCTGCATACGACACCAATGCGGCAGGTTTGGCGATTCCCTCTGGAAGCGGATCTTTCGCGAGCGTGGTGATGACGAGACGCTCGTCGGTGAAATACTTCGCCGCAGTCGCCTGCAGATCCGCAGGCGTGAGCGATTCGAAGACTCGAAAAACGCGATTGAGCGTGTCGTAAGAGCGATCGAAACGGACGAACCGGGCGAGGCTCGATGCGATCGATTCGGTGTTGTCGAGAGTGCGTGCAAAGCCGTAACGCGCGTTCGACTTTGCGTCGGCCAGGCGCCGATCACTCACGGGAGTCGTTCGCGCAGCTGCAAACGTTGCGAGCATCTGATCGCGAACGTAAAGAGCGTCCGCGGGGTTCTTCACCCGTGCGAAGGCGGTTACCAGCGAAGGGTCGGCGGAGTCGGGAGCGAATGCGAAGAGCTGGTCGACCTTCTGCTCACGTTCGACGAGCTTTTTGTACAGCTCCGAGGTTCCTCCGAAATTGAGGTCGAGCAGCGTGCTCATCGCCGCGTAGTCCTTGTTCGAATGCGAAAAAGCGGGACCGTGAAACGCGACGCTGACCATCGGAAGCGTATCGGCGGTCCAGGGGACATGCGCGTAGATCGGACCTTTCGGCGCCGGTTCCTTCGGGATGTCGACTTTGTAGCTGCCGCGCTTCCAACCGCCCCAGTACTTCTCGATCATCGGGATGACCTTTGCGGGGTCGACATCGCCTGCGACGATGATTGCGGTGTACTCCGGGCGGTACCAGCGATCAAAAAAGACCTTCGAGTAGTCGAACTGATTCGGCATGTCTTCGATGTCTTTGATGAAGCCCATCGTCGTGTGTTTGTAGGTGTGCGTCGTGAACGCGTTGTCCCGCTGCACTTCGAGAAGTTTTCGGATCGGCGTCGCGCTGTTCTTGTTGTATTCGCCAAGAACGGCCCGCGCTTCCGTTTTGAACGCTTCGACCGGATAGTCGAGGTTCTGGAAACGGTCGGCTTCGATCTTCAGAATCGTGTCGAGATCTTCCTTCGCGAACGTGATGTGGTAGTTCGTGAAGTCGTCCGTCGTGTATGCGTTCTGACGGGCGCCGGCCTTGGTCAGAATCTCGTTGTAGACAGCCGGCGGATACTGCTTCGTTCCCCGAAACATCATGTGCTCGAAGAAGTGAGCAAACCCGGATTTGCCCGGCTCCACTTCGTTGCGTGAGCCTGTCTGGACGGGGATCTGGAGCGACACGATGTTCGGGAATCCGGTCGGAACGACGATGACCTTGAGTCCGTTGCTCAGCGTCTTCTCCGTCGCTTTGAACGGGAGAATGTCGCTGGTGCCCGGCGCAGGTGCGCCTTCGACATGAGCCGAGGCGATCCCCGGCGTGAGTAGTGAAACGAGTACAACGGCGAGGGCAATGCGAGACATGGAAATCCTTTCTTGTTGCCGAACTCCCGCCACAGCCCTGCCAGGCTGTGTTACGGAAACGTCAGGTTGGTTTCAGGACGACGACTTCTACGTTGAAAAAACGTCCGCTATCGAATCGAATTCCGTAAGCCGGGGGGAATCTCCAAAGCGCTCGAGGCTCGCTATCTAGCGAGCCCTCTTATGAAAGTCTGCGACGACGTGCGCCACGCATGCGCTGACGTTCCTCGCGGTCTGAAGATGGAGGAACTCATTTGGCCCGTGCGCATTGCTGTTCGGTCCCAGGACCCCCGTGATGAGAAACTGCGCCTCGGGAAAGCGCTCTCCCAGCATTCCCATGAAGGGAATCGAGCCTCCCTCACCGTGGTACGCGACCCCTTGGCCGAAAAAGCTTTCCGATGCGCGGTTCATCGCCTGCTCGAGCCACTCATCGGTTGCTGGAGCGTTCCAGCCGGTGGCTCCCTTCTCGAAATCGAACGTCACGGTCGCGCCGTACGGGGGATCGCTGGTCAGAAGCTCGTCGAGTTTCCGATCCGCCTCGGCCGCGTCGAGCGTCGGCGGAATCCGGATCGAGAGCTTCAGTGCTGTGGACGGCCGGAGCACATTGCCGCCCTGAGTCAGGTGGGGAAGCCCCTCCTGGCCCGTGTAGGCAACCATCGGACGCCACGTTTTGTTGAGGAGCAGCTCCACCGGATCGTCCGTCACCGGCTTCATTCCGTCGGTCCATGGATAGTGTGACGTGACGGCATCACCGAGGATCTCGGCCGTTCGCCGCGTCTCCTCGAGCCGGTTGTCGGGAATCTCCGTATACAGCCACTCTGGCCTGACTCGTCCATCGGCTGAATCCTCGAGGCGATCCAGGATCGAGCGCAGGATCCGGAAGCTCGACGGCACGATGCCCGACGCGTCGCCGGAATGCACACCTTCAGTCAGGACCTGAACGGTGAGATCGCCAACGAGCGATCCGCGGAGGGATGTGGTGCTCCAGAGCTGGTCGTAGTTTCCGCAGCCGCTGTCGAGGCAGACAACGAGCCGCGGAGATCCGATCTGTTCGGCGAGGAGGTCGACGTAGTAGGGAAGGTCCACCGAGCCGCTTTCTTCGCAACATTCGATGATAAGCACAAGACGGCTGTGGGGCGCTTTCTGGCTTTGGAGTGTCCTGATTGCGGAAACGGCGGCGAAGACGGCGTAACCGTCGTCCGCTCCACCGCGACCGTAGAGTTTTCCGTCACGAACAACCGGCTTCCACGGTCCGAGATCGTCGCTCCAACCAACCATGGCAGGCTGTTTGTCGAGATGTCCGTAGAGGAGAACTGTCTCGTCGCCCTCTCCGTCGACTTCGAGCATCAGTAGCGGAGTCCGTCCCGGCGACTCGTGAACCGTCAGTTTGCTGTTCTCGATCTTCTGTCGCGCGACCCAGTCGCGAACCAGCTCGATGGCCTGTTTCATGTACCCGTTCTTCTCCCAATCAGGGTCGAAGAGTGGGGACTGGTTCGGAATCTCGATGTAGCGCGTGAGGGTGGGCATCACTTCGGATTCCCAGAAGGCGTCGATCTCTGACTTTGTCGTGGCTGGATTCATGCGGGTCCTTTTGAACTGATGTCGTCGATTTCACAGTCTCCGGGCCTTGATCTGCAAGAGAGATTCTCGATTGAGGAGCACCGGACGGGATGGCAAACCACTACACTGGATGCCAGAGCGCGAGGATAACACTTCTGGAGTGTGAGGGAAGCCTGCCGAGCTGAACTGTAACCGAAAGGTGCAGCCGGGATGGGCCACGCGGAGCAAGTGTCATCCTGAGCGCAGCGAAGGATCCCCTTGGTATTGTCCGTGGTCGAAATGTTTAAGGGGATCCTTCGCTGCGCTCAGGATGACACGTTGTCCCCAGGCGCGGTCCGGATCTGAACTAAGAGTGGAGGCAGAAGATGCGGGCAATCAGAATTCATGAGACGGGCGGACCCGAGGTATTGCGTTGGGATGACGTCGCCACACCCGAACCGGCCGCGGGCCAGGTTCGCGTTCGTGTTCGCTCGGCAGGAGTCAATTTCATCGATATCTATCACCGGACCGGCCTCTATCCGATGCCGCTTCCCTTCGTTCCCGGTCAGGAGGGAGCGGGCGAGATCGATGCGGTCGGCGCCGGAGTCGCAGGCTTTCGGGAAGGCGATCGGGTCGCCTGGGCGACGATCACGGGGTCGTATGCCGAGTACGCGCTCGTTCCCTCGGAAAGCCTTGTCAAACTTCCGGATGATGTGAGCTTCGAGCTGGCCGCGGCCGTGATGCTGCAGGGGATGACGGCGCATTACCTCGCGTTCAGCACCTTCAAACTGGGGCCTGAACACCGCTGTCTGGTTCACGCGGCCGCGGGCGGCGTGGGGCTTCTTCTCATCCAGATGGCGAAGATGCAGGGAGCGATGGTCATCGGGACCGTCGGATCTGAGGAGAAGGCGGAACGCATTCGCGCGGCTGGCGCCGACGCGGCGATTCTCTACCGCGAAGAAGATCCGGCGGAAAGCGTGGCGCGCATCCTGGACGGCGGAAAACTCGACGTCGTCTACGACTCGGTCGGACAATCGACCTTCGAGGCGAGTCTTCGATGCCTTCGTCCCCGCGGCATGCTCGTGACGTTCGGACAGTCGAGCGGCCCGATCCCACCCGTGAATCTTCGCGTGCTTTCCGCCGGCTCGCTCTACGTGACGCGTCCGAAGCTCGGCGACTACATCGCAACAGCTGCGGAGCTCGAGTGGCGGGCGGGCGATCTGTACCGCTGGATCGGGGCAGGGGAGCTGGACGTAAAGATCGACAGCAGCTACCCGCTCGAGCGTGCAGCCGATGCGCAGCGAAGGATCGAGTCGCGGGAGAGCTC
>JBGSYJ010000074.1:0-3970 GCA_041750915.1 Thermoanaerobaculia bacterium
TGCGCGCGCGCCATCCGGCGACAACACAACCCGCATGTCCGTCCCTGGCGGTCCGAACGTGCGGAGGGTCTTTCCCTGCCGGTCAACCGAGGTGAGCTGGAAGGTGCCTGGCGCCGATGCGGCCTGATAGACGAAAACACCTTTGTCGGACACCGAAAACACTCCGATCGAGTACCACGTGATCTCGACGTCCTGGGCCACGGGCACCTGCGCCCCGTGGAGCTCCAGGCGGCGAGCGTCGAATGATTGTGCCATCAGCGTGCCGGCGCGCGGAAAGAACAGGTGCCCATCCGCGAAAACCCCTGGCACACCTGTGGCCAGGATCCGCTCACGCGACTGGCTCCCGGCGTCGACGTCGAGAGAACCAACGTACATGCCCTCTACGTCCGGCGGACCGGAGCGGAAGTAGAGAAAGTGTTTGCCGTCGGGGAGGAACGTGGGCCATGTGTGAACGAACTCTCCCCTTGACAGGTCGACCTGCGTCAACGCCTTCGCCGCCCCTCCTGCCACGGATACTCGCCAGATCGGACCACCCGCTCCGCCGGCTGGACTTCCCAGGACGATGTCGCCGTGACGATTCCAGGCGCCTGATCGGGGCGAGGCGGCGGGGAAACTAGCCACCGTTTCCGGTGGACCGCCGGCTGTGTCGATTCTCCTGAGTGTGCCGCTGGCCATGAAGGCTACGTTCCGGCTGTCGGGCGACCAGAAAGGGGCCGAGGCACCCTCTGTATCTGGCAGGCGCCGCCAGTCGAG
The DNA here is from genome assembly GCA_041750915.1 of Thermoanaerobaculia bacterium. Taxonomy (GTDB): domain Bacteria; phylum Acidobacteriota; class Thermoanaerobaculia; order Gp7-AA8; family Gp7-AA8; genus JBGSYJ01. The sequence goes on from JBGSYJ010000074.1 coordinate 754, forward strand.
TGCATCCAGATCGCGCAACCAGAGCCCGCCTTGAGCGGCTGCGAACAGCAGCTTGCGGCCGTCCGGAGACACCGCCACGTCAAATTCTAAAGTCACATTCTCCGGCAGGGGGGCCTCGAATCGGCCGGGCGACCCTGGCTCAGTGGGCTGAAACGCCCACGCACCAATTCCTAACGCGATTGCAGCCATCAACACCGCCAACCCTTGCCACACCCGAGCTGATCGGGAGGGAATCGACGGCGCGGACGCAGGCGCAGGCTGCGCGGCCATCCACCTCAGGGCGTGCCTCACGTCGCGCGCCGATTGCCAGCGTTTCTCGGGATCCTTCTCGAGGCAGATCCGCACCACGTCGGAGAGACCGCGCGGAGTTCGCGGCTGAATCTCGCACAGAGGTAGCGAGTCTTCTTTGAGGATCGACGCCACGAGGTTGGCCTGCGTGTTGCCGGTGAACGGTCGCGTGCCGGCGATCAACTCGTAGAGCACGATGCCGAAGGCGAAGATGTCGCTGCGCGCGTCAGCTTCATGTCCTTCGAGCTGTTCCGGCGCCATGTACGGCAGCGTGCCCAGGATGGTTCCTTCCGCCGTCAGAGAGAGGATGTCAGTTTCTATGTTGCTGGGGCTGTCGACAGCGGGAGCGTGCTTGATTTTCGCGAGTCCGAAATCGAGAATCTTCACGCCGCTCCTGGTGAGCAGGATGTTGCCGGGCTTCAAGTCGCGGTGGACGATGCCCTTTTTGTGCGCAGCATCGAGCCCGTCCAGGATCTGCTCGGCCAGATCGAGCGCTCGAGCGACCGGCACGGGTCCGCTGAGCGTCTCGCCCTCGACGTACTCCATGACAAGGTAGTCAGGGCCGACGTCGTAAAGTGAACAAACATGAGGATGGTTCACCGCCGCGATGGCCCGTGCCTCACGTTCGAAGCGCTCGCTGAAAGGGCCGAGACTCGTCTTGATGGCGACCAGGCGATTGAGACGCGTGTCTCGCGCCTTCCACACCTCACCCATGCCGCCAGCGCCGAGGGCGGAAAGAATCTCGTACGGACCGAGCCGCGTTCCTGTTGCCAGAGCCATAAAATGTGCTCAGGATTATAGAGCGCAGGGTTTTGGCAATCGAGTCTTAATCCCGCCAATCGTCGTCGTATTTGCCACGAGTTGTGACAACACGGTGAACCGGGCCGGGATCACGCCGTGCGGTAGAGCCAGCGGAAATCGTCCTGACACCAGCCACCGGCAACGTGCCGATGCGCAGGTCGGCCAAGCCTCCTTCAGGTTTTAAATTGCAAGATCAGTTCGCGCGCAAGAGGCCATTGGGCAAAGGCCATTGGGGTCAGACCCGAAAAATGAAAAATTCATCCTACGTTGATTCGAGCGATCCACTGGTGATACAATCTCAATTCCACATGTTCCCGGCTCATCAGCCCGTCTAACATCCCCCTTCTCTCCTCTCCCCTTCAAGATGTCGCGTCCTCTGCGCCTTGAGCATCCAGGTGCGATATGGCATGTCACCAGCCGCGGCAACGAGCGGCGAGACATCTATCGCGACGATCACGACCGAAGATTCTTCCTCGAACTTCTCGGCGAAGTTGTCCAGCTCAACCGCTGGGTTCTCCATGCCTACGTTTTAATGTCGAACCACTATCACCTACTTGTAGAGACTCCGCTGCCTACTCTGTCCTTCGGAGTCAAGCGTCTCAATGGAGTGTACGCTGGCCGTTTCAACTTCCTTCATCGGCGCGTCGGCCACCTGTTCCAGGGAAGATTCAAAGGAATTCTGGTAGAGCGGGAATCCCACCTGCTCGAACTGGTGCGTTACATCGTCCTCAACCCAGTTCGATGCGGCGCCGTACAGTTCCCCGGAGGCTACCCGTGGAGCAACTACCGGGCAACGGCCGGAATCGCCTCGAAGCCCGACTGGCTCGAAGTCGACTGGACACTCGCGCAACTCTCATTCGGCTCGAAGGCTGAGCAGCAGGAAACGTATCGCAGATTCGTCGCCGACGCACGCGGGGCTGACTACAAGCCGTGGGAAGCACTGATCGGACAGATTTACCTCGGAGGCGAAGCATTCTGCGACCGGATGCAGAAGCTGGTCGACATCAGCCCCAGGAGCCGGGAGCACCCCAAACCTCAACGAAACTTTGTACGGCCGTCTTTCGATCTCGTTCTCGAGGCGGTGTGTGTAACGTTCGAAGAGACGCCGGATTCGATACGTAAGCGCTCCCACCAGCAGAGTCGCAAAGCCCTGGCGCAAATCGCATGGCAGCAGAGCGGCATGACACTCGCGGCCCTCGGCGAGTGGCTCGGGCTGACGGATCGCGCCGTTTCGCATCTGGTCCGGTGCGGACGCCTACTCGAAACGAAGGATCCCGCTTATGCAGCAAGGATCCATCGCATTCGCGCGATGATCGAAGGGTGCGGCATCCCGGTTTGAGTTCGTAATGCGGAGCAAGCCAAACCGAATTTTTTTCATTCTTCGGGTCTGACCCCAAAGTCACCCGTTTCCGAAGGCGCAACTGTAGCCGATTCATGACTTTCGATTGGTTGTTCGAAGAGAACCGAACCCGCAGTTCTAGTTGTCGTTGAGGCGCAGATCTAGGTGTCGTTACGGTGCAGATCTAAGTGTCGCTGATCACTCAAGTCCTGCGTCGTCTGTTCCACCATGATCACAATTTTACCGTCTTTCACCTCGAGAAGCAGCCCCTCGGAGAACGTCCGAGCCTGGCGCGCGGGCAAGTGCAAAGTTCCGCCAGATCGCCGCGCCCTGGTCACCCGCCACCGACCTCGATCTCGCCGTCACGGCATCAGGAGCACGAGCCGTGGGTAGATCAGATTCTCGTTCGCCACGCGATCGCGATTGAGGTCCCAGATCTCCCTCCAGCGATTGGTGTCACCCAGCTGACTGCCGGCGATCCGGCCCAGCGTGTCGCCCGCACGCACCGTGTACGTCTTTCGGCCTGTGACCGGCTTCGTGAAGACCTCCGACGTGGTGGCGAGATACTCCCGCATCAGATCGGCGTACCGCGGTGAGGAGCGGAACTTGTCGATCGCCGAATTCACTTCGTAAACCAGGTCGAAGTTTCCTTCCGGGATGCCCACCGCATACTTCGACTCATTGAGGTTGTACTTCACGATGACCGTCCGCGGATGCGACTTGATCTCCTCGGCGGCGAATGGATAGTCGTAGATCAGCGCGTCGGCCTGGTCGTTCGCGACCGCCTCA
>JBGSYJ010000075.1:0-13587 GCA_041750915.1 Thermoanaerobaculia bacterium
GCGCCTGAGACGTCTCTCCTCGTTTCTCGTGGATCACTCCGAGAAGATAGAAGGCGATGGCGTGTCCCGGCTCGCCGGGCTTCGGCTGATAGTTGAGATACCTTCGTATCAGCTCGGCGCCGCGGTCGAGATTCTTGTCGCTCCGGCCCGCCGCTCGGCCATATCCGAGGTACGCGGGCATGTACGAGGGATCGAGGCGCATCGCCATCTCATACTCGGTGAGTGCCCGGTCGTACTGTTCCCTACCGGTGGCATATTGACCTAGCCATGCGCGCGGACGCGCGTCAGCCGGAAAGGCCTTGGCCGCAGCCAGATACTCCTGCTCGATCTTCGCGTCCTGCTTTTCATGACCGTAGAAGCGGGCCGCTGCTCGATGTCCCTGCAGCGGATCGATCCGACGGATCGCGTCGACCTGTTCCTTCGCTTTCTCGTTGCTCCCACCCATGATTCCAGGCGCCACGAGATAGAAATCGATCAGGCCGAAACGGGCGTCGACGTTGCGCGGGTTGAGCTGTACGGCGGTTTCAAACTCGCTCCGCACTTTTTTGGCCAGAGACGCTTGCTTGATCACGTTCGCCTGCATGGCCATCTGGCCGTACGCACTGCCGAGGGCGAAGTGATAGTCGGAGTTCTTCGGGTCGATCTGGACCGCTCGCTCGAGGCTCGCCACCGCCTCGCCGTGGCGGCCTTCTGCGAGCGCGATCTTTCCAAGGTGGAAATGGACGTCCGGGTTGTTCGGCTGCTGTTTCGCAATCGGCGCGAGGAGACGTTTCGCCGTGGCAGTGTCTCCTCGTTCGAAGGCATCGATGACTGGCTGGAAGGGGTCGGCGGCCATGGCGGAGGAACAGAGCAGGGTCAGGAGAAGTGCTGCGCAGAGCGTTCGCATGCTCGATATACGTATGGCGAGCCGCGGGGTTCTCCGGTTCGCCACGCGAGCCGGGTACCCTCTACGCACACATGGCGCGGCGAACCCGCAAAGCGACAGCGCGTACATCTCTCCCTCCTGGTACACCGACCGCGTCACTGCACCGACGTGGGATCACGTCGCCGTCCACTGCTACGGGGCTCCGCGCATTCATTCGGGAGAGGAAGCCGTGCGCAACATCTCTTCCAACTCACTTGCTTCACGTTCCAACTCGGACCATTCGTCTCGAAAACGCCACCAGTCGTCGCGGGTAGCCATCGGGTGGTAAAAAAGAGGCGAGCCGTCGAGCCAGGGCTGGATCACTCCTCCGTATATGGCCTCCGAGCCCGCGGGATACACCTCCGGTTCAGGAGCGATCGAGAAGGGCTCTTCCATGAAGTCGAACGCCAGCGCGTACGTTTCCTTGTCTCCGTGGATTTGATCGTACAGGCTCATGCCGAGAGTATTCAGTGCGGCGGCGAGTCGAATCGCGTCCCGTCTCCGCTCGGAAGTGCGATCGACATAGAACTGCCCCGATTCGAACTCGAACGGATAGACAGGCAATCCGAGACGCCTTCGGAGATCGGAAATCCGCTCGATGAATGCTCTCCACGAGCCGTCCTGCCACATGATGCAGTCCCGTTCCTGTTCAAAGATGAACTCGACATTCCTGAGCGGAAATGAATTCACGTCGAGGAGCAGCGTCTTCCTGAAGCGAGATTGGGAAACGATCCACGCCTTGAATCCATACACCTCCGGCTTGCCTGAAAACTCGTTGAATGGTGTTTCACCGGCCTGCACGAAATTCGCGAGATGAGAAACCGCATCGATTTGTCTCGCGGTGAACTCCCCTGGAAGATACCAGACGTCGATCGGCAGCCGGCAACCGGAGCGCCGGATGATTGAGAGGTTCGAATACAGCGGCTTGAGAAGACGACCGGAAGCGGAAATGACAATGCCCGCATTCACCGAAGGCTCCAGCGCCGACGGCCATTTCTGGCGCGCCGTTCGAAGCCGTTCGATTTCGGCAACGAGATCCGGAAGATTCATCTCGGCGAAGTATAGGGGAAGTACACTCTGGCGCCGTGTGGCAGGCCTTCCCAGGCCCTCCTCGTCACTCTGCGTCACTCCAGGCCGCTGCTGGCGCCGTCACTCGGTGAAAGCCTGTGGGGTTGCTCAAAATTGAGAATTCAGAATTCAGAATTCAGAAAGGGGACCGGCCACTTTCTCACCCGTTTTCTGAATTCTGAATTCTGAATTCGAAATTATCAACTCCTCAATGTAGCATCGCTGATGTTGCCCCCTCCTCGAGCCACCGACCGTTGCCTGTGTCAGGAGAATCGCCGATGCCATTCGAGTATCAGCCAGTGTTGAGAGGCGAGCTCGTCGAGCTCAGGCCGCTGCGACCGGAAGACTTTCACGGGTTGTATGCCGTCGCTGGCGATCCGCTGATCTGGGAACTTCATCCTGACAAATCCCGGCACACAGAGGCGGGCTTCCGCACATTTTTCGACGAGGCTCTGAAGTCGTGTGGCGCGCTCGTCGTCATCGACCTCAACGATCAGCGGATCATCGGATCTTCGAGGTTCTACGCTTACAACGAGGAGCGGAGCGAGGTCGAGATCGGATGGACATTTCTCGCGCGGTCGTGTTGGGGCGGCGTCTATAACCGGGAGATGAAGCGGCTCATGCTGGAGCATGCGTTTTGCTATGTTCGTTGTGTGATCTTCAACGTCGGGATTCACAACCTCCGCTCACAGCGAGCCGTCGAGAAGATCGGCGGAGAGTGGGTGGGCACGAGCTCGGATGCGGGGGTGTCGGAGAGTTTCGTGTACCGTCTTTGTGAAGAGGCGTTTCGGCGTTGGGAGGAGGGGTGAGGTTTCACCTACGACGTCGCTCATGTGGCAGGGCCTTCCCAGGCGCTGCCTCTCCCGAAATGTGAAGAGTCACGACACCGCGACTCGCCTGAGCTTGAACACGATCGACAGTTTGTGGATGACTTCCACCGGCTCGCCGTTCACGCTCGTCGGCTTGAATCTCCACCGTTTGATCGCCTTGACGGCTGACTCTGCCAGAAGGGGGTGCGCCTCCTCGAGCACGATGACGTCTTTGACCTTGCCGTTCTTCCCGATGATGTAGTCAACGACGACGACTCCTTCGATCCCTTGCCGCCGAGCGGCTCGGGGATACTCGGGAAACATTTTCGAGACGAATAGGGGGACTGCAACATCGTATTCGGCGCGGACCATATCGGCCGGTGTATCGCTGACGACACCTCCGAGAACACCGCCGGCCATTCCCCCCACGATCCCTCCCACGATTCCTCCCAGTACCCCACCCTCGACGCCTCCTTCGATGCCGTAGAGAACTCCTGGCTCCGGATTCAACACCTGGGACACGGACGAGGTCGAGGCTGGAAGCACTTCAGGGATGTGATCCGGAATCACCGTGGGGGCGAGGTTGGCGACACGAGCAGGAACTGTCGCCGGCTGGGTCGTCACCGGCCGCGAACCAGCTGGTGGTGGTGGCGGTGGCGGTTGCATCTGAGGTAACGGGGTTGCCAGAGTGTAGAGCACGATCTTTGATGGAGCCATCGCCGGAAATTCGATTGCCCACACTGTCGTGACGATCGCACCTGCCAAAGCTGCAACATGGAGCCCGATCGAGACAGGCAGGATGGCAAGAGCCCCTGCGCCTCCGGGACGCTTTCTCGATTCAACGACTGTTGTTTCGAACATTCGGCTCTTTCCGGGCGATGATGACCGCTCGAGAGCGAAGCGTTGGTCGCTCTTACGGGAGGTCAGTCGTCGGGTGAAGCGTGATTCTCAGGGCTCCATTCGGCGAGCAGCATACGCCTGGTTCCCATACGACGTCCTGCGAATCGAAGCCCGGCTTCGACGCCCGCACTGTGATCGGGCTCCTGGCGGTAGATGATGAAAGAAGAATGCAAAAAGCGGGTCTTCGAACTCCACGCCCTGACAGGTCCCTGCGGTCTGAGGGATTCGATTACTTGATTCAGTCTTCGCGATCCGCGGCGTCGTCCGACTCGCCATCTGCTTGCTGATGGTCCTTCTTGCCGGTTTTGCGCTCGATCGGTGTGAGAAACCGAAGGGTCGCGAAGTTCATGATCATCAGGACGATCGCAATGCCGAGGTGGCCCAGCGCTACGGCGGCACCGAGGGCTCCGGTGGTCCAGATGCTGGCAGCGGTTGCTGTGCCGCGAACGGTCGCTCCATGCTTGAGCAGCGCCCCGCCACCGATGAATCCGATTCCACCCATTAACCCCTGGAGGATGCGGGCAGCGGCTTCATCGCTGCCCCCTCCCGCCGCCATCGCGACAATCACATAACTGCAGCTGGCCATGGCCACCAGCGGGAACGTGCGCAGGCCCATGATTCGTGTCGATATCTCCCGCTCCCATGCGACGGGCAGCGCCAGTACGTATGCCGCCACGATCTGCGCCACATGAGTCAGGAGGCTTCCCGGTTCCGTCAATTGGTTCCATAGGTCCATCTTGGTTGCGCCTTCTTCCTCTCTGCCTTTCAGGCTGCGTGCGCATAGCCATGTGGCAGGGCCCTCCGAGGCCCTGCCGCTTCCGGATTGTGAAGAGATACGACAACTGGAGCATCGTCCCTGATGGTGCAAGCGCTCCAAATGTCGTACACCTTCACTACTCGCAAAGGCAGGGCCTCGGAGGACCCTGCCACATGCGCCCTGCGACACCCAGTGAGCGCAGCGAGTCTTCCGAGAGCCACTGTTTTCGGAAAAGAACCACGCGCCGGTGTCCGAAGTGATCGGATACATCGACTCGCTGCATCTTCGGGAAGGAACTTGAGCGCGACCGGCACGCCGAGCTGGAGATCGCCTGCGCGATAGACCTCACCCATACCTCCGCGGCCAAGCATCGAGACGATCCGATACCGCTCCGCCAGCACGACGCCGGGAACGAACCGCGGTCCGGACCTTGCGCTCGAGGACGAGTGAAACTCGGTCGTTTCGTCACCACTCAGGGGATGCGTGCATGATAACGGAGGGGTGAGGGCTGCCGAAAGGAATCCACAGCAGGCCGCCACCGGCCGTCTCACGACTGCCAGCATCAGCGTCAGCGCTCGAGTGCATTCCTGCGACATTTCGGTTACGGCGCGGCACTTTCCGGCAGCGGCGTGTCATGGTTCTACTTCCGGAGGATCCATGCGCATTCTCACCGCAGCTCTGCTGACCCTCGCATGTAGCAGTTCGCTCCTGTCGCAGCAGTTCGTCTATCCGCGACCCGACCCATCGAAGATCACGGTGAAGCACGACATCCCGTATCAGAAAGTCGACGGTCGCGAACTGACGTTCGACATCTATCGTCCCGCCGGCTCTGCCGTGGTCCCCGTTGTCATCACCTGCAACGTCGGAATCAATTCGATGAAGGGCTGGCCGGGGTACGTTGGCTGGGGGGAAGCGACGGCAGCGGCCGGTCTCGCATCGGTTCATTACGATGGAACCGAGGATTGGAATGCGACGTTCGCAGCGCTCATGAAAGAGCTCGTAGCGCGCGCGGACGAGCTGAAGATCGATCCTTCCCGCGTCGTCCTATGGGGCGGATCGACGAACGTCCGGCTCGCTCTGCCGTTTGCGATGGACCCCGCGCGTGACTACATCCGAGGTGCCGTCATTTACTACGGTATCGCCGAGGTTCCGGAACTGCATCCGGGAAGGCCGGTGTTCTTTGTTCGCGCCGGTCTCGACAGGCCGCAGCTCAATGACCCGATCGATGTTCTGCTCGCGCGTGCGCTTCGAGAGAATGTGCCGTGGACGATCGAGAACTACGGAGGCGGACTCCACGGCTTTGACATCTTCAACGACAACGACGTCTCGCGCGAGATCATCAGGCGTACGCTCGATTTCATGAATGCGGTGACGACCGACAAGCTTGCGCTCGCGTACACGGCGTCGGCCTCGGATGCGAAGCTCGCAGCCGCGTTCGCGCGGGGAGAGTGGGCTCTCGCTGTCGAGGGGTACACAGCGAAAGTGAAGAGCAATCCGCGGGATGGCGAGTCGCACCTCCGCCTGGGCGAGGCGCTGTATCAGACCGGCCGGTATGACGAGGCGCTCACACACATGGAGGCAGCATGGGAAATGGGAAGGCGCGGCCCGCGTGATACCGGACTTCCCGCCGCACGCGCAGCTGCCCGTGCAGGGAATATCGAACGCACGGCACACTGGCTTGGCGTCGTTCTCCGGACTCCGTTCGTCACGGAGGAACAGGTTCGTGCAGATGAAGCATTCGGCGCAGTTCTAGAGAGCGAAGCGGTGCGCACATTGCTCGCAGCAGTCGCGGAGCAGAATGAGCTCGTTGCTCTTCTCGCCGAAGGCAAGAGTGCAGTTGCCATCCAGCGGCTGCGTCAGACGTCGAACCCGCATCTCATTTCCGAGGCCACGCTGATCACCCTCGGTTATCGGACCCTCGGCACAGGACGCGCGGCGGATGCGGTCTCGATATTTCTCATCGCGGTGGAGCGCTACCCCAGGTCGGCCAACGCCTGGGACAGCCTGAGCGAAGCAGAGGAAGCTGCCGGGCGGGATGCGAAAGCCGTCGAATCTGCCCGGCGTGCGCTCGCTCTCGATCCGCCGGAGAACGTACGGGTCGCGGCAAAGGGCCGGCTCGAACGCCTCGGCAGGCCGTGAGAGAGCCGGCGATGTCGCCCCATGTGGCAGGGCCCTCCGAGGCCCTGCCTCTTCCGGATCGTGAAGAGCTACGACAGTTGGAGCATCAATCGTAGCTGTGCCCGGGCTCCAGGTGTCGTACATCCTTACTACTCGCAAAGGCAGGGCCTGGGAAGGCCCTGCCACATGGTGTCTCGGCGACGGCGACGGTGGCCTCTCCTTCATCTTCGATTCGCCCCGCCCCCAACGGAGGCGGCCATCGGGGCGGCGACGAAGATCGTCGACCAGGTGCCCGCGATGATGCCGACCAGCACGGTGAATGCAAAGCCGGCCAGCGCGGTGCCGCCGAAGAGGTAGAGCGCCAGTACGGCGAGCAGCGTTGTGCCTGACGTGATGATCGTTCGGCCCATCATGTCGGTCACGGCGCTGTTGATCTCGGCGCCAATCGAATTGCGTCCCATTGTTCGCAGTCGCTCGCGAACGCGGTCGAAGATGACGATCGTATCGTTGACCGAGTAGCCTGCGACGGCGAGAAGGCCGGCGACGACGTTGAGATCGAGGTCGTACCCTGCAAGGCTCAGCATCGCGACCGTGACAACGATGTCGTGCACGGTCGCGATCGCGGCGCCAGCTGCGAAGCTCGGACGGAAGCGCATTGCGACGTACGCCGTGATTCCGGTAAGCGCACCGGCCATCGCGTACGCTCCCTTCCGCTGAAGATTTTTGCCCATTGTCGGGCCGATTGTCGTGCTGCCGAGAGTCTGCGAATCGGGAAGATTCGCCGCGACGAGCGCTGCTTCGACCTTACGCACGCTCGCCCCATCGTCGCCGTCGGTCGCACCCGCCGTCAGCGGCACGCGAATCTGGAGGGAGCGATCCGTGGCTGGGCCGTAGCGCTGAACAAGGGCCGTTCCCGGGATCGCACGCCGAACGTCCTCTTCACTTACCGGTTCGGCGAACTGCGCGACAATCGCCGTGCCGCCCGTGAAGTCGAGACCGAGCGGCAGACCTCGCAACGTCGTCAGCGTCAGCCCGCCGGCGATGACGACCGCCGAGAGGACAAGTGCGAGCTTCCGGAACCTCATCACATCGATCGGACCGCGCCCCGTCATCAGACCCGGCCGCTCCGATCCGAGCCTCGGACGGCTTCCGCGCGCAAGCGCCACTTCGAACATCGCACGTGAGACGACGACGGAGGTGAACATGTTGGCGAGAAGGCCGAGACTGAGGATCGTCGCGAAGCCGCGGATTGCGCCGCCGCCGAACTGGAAGAGGAACGCCGCGGCGATGAGCGACGTGATGTGCGTGTCGAGAAGAGTCAGGAAGACGCGATCGAATCCGGCCGTTACCGCGCGCCGCACCGTTTGGCCGGCACGCAGCTCTTCCTTGATGCGCTCGAAGATCAGGACGTTCGAGTCGACTCCCATGCCAATCGTCAGGATCAGCCCGGCAATGCCCGGCAGCGTCAGCGCCGCTCCGAGATAGGACATGGCGCCGAGGAGGATGCCGAGGTTGGCGACGAGCGCAATGATCGCGTTGACGCCCGCGCCGCGGTAGTAGACGAGCATGAACGCGGCGACGAGGAGAAGTCCACCCAGCGATGCAGCCACCCCCGCATCGACGGCGCGCGCACCGAGCGTGGGACCGACGTATCCGCCACCGAGAAAGTTCATCGACGCCGGCAGCGCGCCCGCCTGCAGCAGCAGCGTGAGGTCGAGCGCTTCCTGCTGGGTGAATCCGCCGCTGATGATGCCCTCGCCGCCCGTGATAGCGGACTGGATGAATGGCGCGGACTGCACTTCATCATCGAGAACGATCGCAAGCTGCCGTCCGATGTTCTCCGAGGTCACATCGGCGAAACGCTGCGTGCCGTCGGGTGTGAGTGTGAAGCCGACGGCGGGCCGACCGAAGTCGTCGCGTGTGACGCGCGCACGACGGATGTCGCTGCCTGTGACGGCGGCGGTGCCGAGCGAATCATCTTCGACGAGCTTCCACTCGAGGCGCGCGGTAGCGCCGACGATTGCACGCGCACGGTCGACGTCGGTGAAGCCGGGAAGCTGTACGAGAATCTCGTCGCGATTGTCGCCCTGCACTGCGATCACCGGTTCGACGACGCCGAGGGCATTGATGCGGCGGTCGATGGCCTCTTTCGCCTGGTTGACGATGTCGTCGTGCGTAACGCATTCTTCCGCGTTAGCGCGAGTGAGCGCCTCGTCGGCGTTGACGCGCAGGACGAATTGCACACCGCCTCGCAGATCGAGCCCGAGGCGGAGAGTTTTCTCGGCGAGATACGTTGGAATTCGAAGGTTGAGTTGGTCCGCCAATGGCGGGAACCAGGCGAAGAATGATGTTCCGATGACCACTGAAAGAATGAGGGCGAGTTTCCAGCGTAGATTGCGATTCATGAGTCCCTCCTGTGTGGACACTTCAGACACAGCACGACCTTGGATGGCGTGAAGGAGGGGGGTATCAGATCAGGAGGGGGATGGTCTGCGGGGTTGCTGCGTTGTGGTTCCGCTCGACGGGTGTGTTGTGGGTTCGCGTCGAGACGCCGGGGGCTTGATGGATGTGAAGGTGCGGGGTGAAGTCGAGCATCGTTTGGGCGGACGCGGGGGCGGTTGCCGCAGCTCTCGCGATGACGGGGAGGTCTTGATCTGGTGCTGGTTGCGCGGAGAGGGTTGTCGCTACACCGGCGCTGGTTTGCGGTGTAATCGAGCGCACGTCGTCGACGGCGATTCCGGCGATGGCGAGGATCGCGAAGGCGATGGCGAGCAGGATGAGGCGTGACTTCACGGGGAGCATTGTGGGGGAGGGGGGTGGGTGAGTCAAGCAAGTGGCACTTCCGCGTAGCGAAGATGCTGGAGCATTGTCGGTGCTGCATGTGGCAGGGCCCTCCGAGGCCCTGCCTCTTCCGGATTGTCAAGATCTGCGACAACTGGAGCATCGTCCGTGATGGTGCAGGCTCCAGGTGTCGTACATCTTTACTGCTCGCAAAGGCAGGGCCTCGGAGGGCCCTGCCACATGGGCGGGGTTGAGTACAGCCCGGAAATTGAGGACAATCCAGCGCATTCATGCCTTTGGACCTGACAAAACTTTATCCCGTAGACGATCACGGGCGCCTCTTTATCTCGCCGGTGATCAAGGACTGGTCGATCCTCACTTCGCACGGCATCGATACGGTCATCGACCTCGAGGGCGGAATCGACGAGTGCATACCGACCGTTCCGAACGGTTGCCTTTACGTTTACTTCCCCATCCTCGACGAGAATCTTCCCGATCTCGAGAAGCTCGAAGCGGTCGTCAGTCTCGGAAGCCACCTGGTCAAGAGCGGCCACCATGTGCTGTCGCATTGTGGGATGGGATACAACCGCTCCGCGCTGGTCGCCGGAAGAATTCTGCACCGGCTGGGGATGCCCGCACCCAGAGTCGTCGAGAGACTCCGCGAGCGACGGCCGGGCGCGTTGTTCAACGAGGTGTTTGAGGAACACATCCTCGGGTTGTAGAGGGCGGCTGCTCGATTCCATAGTGGGTTGATGGGGCGAGCGGGATCTCAGGAGACTCGGCGATCTGCCCGTCGACCAGAAAGATCGTCCGTTGCGTGTAACTGGCATAGCGGAGATCGTGGGTAACGATGCAGATCGTCGAACCGGCGGCGTTCAGTTCGCCGAGGAGCTCCATGATCGCGTCGCCGTTTCTCGAGTCGAGGTTGCCGGTCGGCTCGTCTGCCAGCAGAAGCGTCGGCTCCGCGCAGATGGCCCGTGCGATGGCAACGCGTTGCTGCTGGCCTCCCGACAGTTGCGCGGGTGGGTGTGTGGTTCGATGAAGCATGTCGACCCGCCGCAGTGCAGCTTCGACACGTTCGTTGCGCTCGGCGGCCGGCATCCCGCCATAGAGAAGCGGAAGCTCGACGTTCTCATAAACCGAGAGGTCTCCAATCAGGTTGAACGACTGAAAGACGAATCCGATCTCCCGGTTGCGAATCGTTGCCCGCGCATTCGCGCTGAGCGTCTCCGCATCACGTCCGTTGAGAAGGTACTTGCCACTCGATGGCGTGTCGAGAAGGCCGAGAATGGAGAGCATCGTTGACTTGCCACCACCTGAGGGTCCCACGACGGCAACGAACTCGCCGCGCTCGATGCGTAGGGAGACGTCACTGAGCGCGTGCGTCTCGATCGCGCCGGCCTCGAAGACTTTCGAGATGCTCTGGAGCTCTACGGCAGGAACGTTCGTACTCATCATGGTCTCCTTCTCAATCGAGTCTGATTGCTGGTTCTGTGCGGCCGTCGAGACCGGCGATGACGAGTCGGTCGCCTGCCGCGGCTCCGCTCGCGATCTCGATGCGATCGGTGCTTGCGAGGCCGAGGCGCACCTCGGCTCTACGGGCTGACGAGCCGTCGACGATGTACAGATGCGTGGAATCTCCGGCCACCGCGCTGACCGGCCGCCCCACCGAGAGCGCCACCGATGACCGGCTGATCTCGATGCGGCCTTCGACGCTGAGGTCGGGACGGGCTGCCGCAGGAAGATCTCCTTCAAGCCGAACTTCAGCCGCGAGCGTTCCGTCCTGCACCGCAGCTGCGAGCCTGCTGACCGTCCCGCGCAACTCTGTGCCCCGCGCATTCATGGTTACCGGCTGCCCGATCTTCAGCGCGTGTGCCGCCGCTTCGGGAACCTGCAGCACAGCTTTGAGCCTTCCGGGTTCCACGAGGCTCACGAGACGCTGGCCCTCCGTGACCCACTCGCCCTGCTGCACGAGGATCTCCCGTGCCGTCGTCTGTGATGGTGCCCGCACGGTAAGCCTCTCGACGAGTGAGCGGTGAAAGGCGTGAAGGTCGCGCAACTGCTCGAGGCGGTTCTGCTGTGCCTCGATCTGCGCTCGCGCGGAGCGCTCGATCGCAGCATGCCGGAGGCGGTCAGTCACGACACGCTCTGCGAGCTCCTCTGACCGCTCGTTCTGTCGCAGAGCTTCAAGGTCGGAGATCAGGCCCTCTTCGGCGAGTTTCGACGTCGCGTCCGATTGTCTGCGGGCGTCGGTGCTTTCGAAGGCGCTCCGCCGCAGATCGTTCTCGCTCCCGAGCGAGCGCACTTGCAGCGTTGCCGAAAGATCGGCCAGGTCGGCGAGGGCGACGGCGATCTGCTGTTCCACCTCCAGCAACTGAAGCACGACATCCGGATTCTCGAGCTCGAGGATCACCTGATCCGTTGTCAGCCGGTCGCCCGGTTCGACTTCGATCCGCCGGATCCTGCCCGCGGCCGGAGCGGAGATGAGACGTGGCTGTTCCGCGACGAGTGCGCCGGCTGCTGCGACTTCCTGCACGAACGGCCCACGGGTCACCTCGTCGATCACCAGCGATGAGCGCTCGACCGAAGGCAGCGCGCGCGGTCGCGCGGCAGCGATGGAGATCGCCGCGACGAGGACGAGTCCGAAGACAATGAGGGGCCAGATCCGTCGCCGGGCAGCGGCGCGAGGGCGATCCATCGATCCCAGGATGGGAGACTCCTGTGTCATATCACTCGAGCCTCAGGACAGTCGCAGGTTGCAGCGATGCGATGCGCCGCGCCGGAATCCACGAAGCCAGCAGCGTCACGATAGAGGTCACGCCGACCACGGACGCCAGGGCAACAAAGTCGAAGGGCGATGTTTCGTAGAGCAGCGACTGAAGCACCCGCGTGAAGACGAACGAGAGCGCGATGCCGGTGGTAATTCCGATCGCCGCGAGCGAAAGACCTCGTCTGACGAACTGGCGCTCGATCTTTGACGACGTCGCGCCGAGCGCCATCCGAATTCCGACTTCGGTTCGCCGTCGCTCCGCAACGTATGTGAGGAGTCCGAACAGACCGAGGCTCGACAGGAGCAGCGCGGTTATGCCGAAGCCGGCGATCAGTTGCAGCGCGAACGTCTGCGCGTGGAGTGACCCTCGCACGACCTCCTCGAGCAGGTCGGCAGAATCGATCGATTGCGAAGGTGTCAGCTCCCAGATCGTTGCCTGCATTCCAGCCAGAATTGCGTGTTGCGCGGAAGATCGCGCCACGTAATTGAGTCCGCCTGAGCTTCTTCCGCCCTGAGCCACCGGCACGAACACCTGAGGCGCAGGTTCTTCCGAGTAGGCCTGCTCACGAATGTCTGCAACGATGCCGATGACGGTCCATTCCGTGGGCGGACCCATGAGGCCGAAGCGGACCGTTGAGTCGAGCGGCGACACGTCGTTCCAGAATCTCCGTGCCGCCGTCTCGTTGATGATCGCGACGCGGCGGGATTTCGGTCCGTCGAATGTGCCGAAGTCCCGGCCACTGACGAGAGGAATTCGCATCGTCTCGAAGTAGCCTGGAGTGACGGCCGTCGTTCTGATCGTGATGTTCTCACCGGGACGTCGCGGTTGTCCGACGATCTCCATGTCGTCGCGCGCAGCGGCCGCGGGAGCGAACGGCATGCCGGTGGTCGCGCCCACGGCCGAAACGCCTGGAAGCGCGCGGATTGCGTCGAGCGACGAGGCGACGAAGGCATTCCGCTCGGCGGGATCAGGATGGAGGTCATAGAGGTACATCTGAATTGTCGAGACGCCGCGGGGCTCGAATCCGAGGTCATTCCCGGTGAGCTTCTGAAGACTGCGCGTGAGCAGTCCGGCTCCCGTGAGAAGAAGAAGTGCGATGGAGATCTGTGCGACGACGAGGACGGCCTGAAGGCGCGCTTCGCCGCTCGTGAGACCCGATGAGCGGCGTGAGCTCTCGAGATCGCTGGCGAGGCCTGACCTCACGAGCCGCATTGCGGGAAGCACTCCCGCGAGAAGCGTTGCGAGCGCAGCGAGCACAACGACGATGCCTGCGGTGATCGCTCCCGGACGTACTTCATCCATCCGACGCAGCCCTTCAGGACTGTTCGATGCAATCCAGAGGATGATTGCGGAGGCGAAGAAAAAGGCGGCGATGGCTGCGATCGCGTGCAGCAGTACGGATTCAGTGACGAGATGGGTGACGATCCTGCTGCTTCGCGCCCCGAGTGCCGCGCGGATGGCGAGCTCGCGCCGTCGCGC
>JBGSYJ010000076.1:0-11416 GCA_041750915.1 Thermoanaerobaculia bacterium
GCACCTGATTGCGATTCACAACGCGATGGAGGCAGGCGTGAACCTCCGCGGCTACTTCGCCTGGTCGCTGCTCGACAACTTCGAATGGTCGCAGGGCTACTCGAAGCGGTTCGGAATCGTGCACGTCGACTTCAGCACGCAAAAGCGGACGATCAAGAACAGCGGCCGGCTCTATCAGGAAGTGATCCGGAAGAACGGACTGTAGAAGCTCAAAAGAATTTGCGCTAACTTTGACAGCCGGCCAGGAGACCGAATGTTGAATGTTGAAATTGTGAATTGTGAATGTTGAATTGGGAACCGGGTCTTCATTCAACATTCAAAATTCACAATTTCAACATTCAACATTCGCTTTCTCTGACCAGCCTACCATTTAAGTTTCATTTTTCACTTCACGCGGACTACCACTTCGTGGTGCTGCGTCCTCTCGGGAACAGGCAGCACTCCACCTTCAACTTCGCTTCCATCCATCTTCACGGCGGTGCCTTCGCCGCCACGCTCGATCGTGATGTCGTACGTAGCGCCTCTCCACGTTCTCGTCATCCGTGCGCGGTTCCATGATGGCGGCAGGCAGGGATCGATGCGCAGTCCGTCCCACTCCGGCCGCACTCCGAGCACCCATTCGCAAACGATGCGCTGCAACCAGGCGGCGGATCCCGTGTACCAGGTCCATCCCGCGCGGCCGTACCAGGGCGAGTCAGGGCCATCGACGTTGCCCGGCAGCACGTAGGGTTCCGCCCAGTACCGTTCAGGATCCTTGTTCGTCGGATCAATAGCCTCGAGCAGACGCCCGGTGAGCTCGGCATCCTTCGACTTCGCCGCCGCTGCGATCGCCCATGTAGCCGCGTGCGTATAGACCCCGCCGTTCTCGCGCAGGCCCGGTGCGTAGCGCGTGATGTAGCCGATCCGCTCGTCGGGCGTGTCGTACGCCGGCGCGAGAAGCAGCGCACCGGAGTCGCGCACGAGGTGTTCGCGTACGGCGTCCATGCATTGAGCCGCTCGTTCGGGCGGAGCGATGTCGTTAAGGATCGCCCACGTCTGCGCGTTCAGAAAAATCTTCCCGACGCGATTTTCCACGCTGCCGATTTTGCTTCCGTCGTCGAGCGTGGCGCGCCAGTACCAGCCGCCATCCCATCCATGCTCATTGATCGCGTCAATGAGCTTCTTCCGCCGCTCCCGGTAGTCCGCCGCGAATGTCGCCTTTCCGCTTCGCTCATGGATCTCGGCCCACTCGCCGAGGCATCCCGCGAGAAAGTGCGCGAGCCAAATGGACTCGCCCTTTTCCTTCATGCCGGCAGCCGAGAGCCCGTCGTTCCAGTCGCCCGCGCCGATATAAGGAAGCCCGCGGGCGCTGCTGCGGCTGAAGACACGTTCGAAGGCGCGGCGCACATGTTCTTCCAGCGCTGCCGGCGTCTCTTCATCGAGAAACGGCGCACGGTCATCGAGAATCGAATAGTCACCGGTCTCACGGATGTAGTTCGGCGTCACGAACGACATCCAGAGCAGGTCGTCGGTCATCTTCGTGACGAGGCCTTGCTCGGAGAGCGGATGCCACCAGTGATAGACAGATCCGTCAGCGAACTGGTGCTCGGCGTGAAGGTTGATCTGTTTCCGGCAGAGCGAAGGATCGATCGTCAGCCAGATCTGCGAGTCCTGCAGCTGATCGCGGAAGCCGTACGCGCCGCTCTGCTGGTAGTAGCCGGCGCGTCCCCAGATCCGCGACGAGATCGCTTGATAGCGCACCCAGTCATTGATGAGTGAGTCAAAACGGTTGTCCGGCGTTTCGATCCGGTGAGAGGAGAGGCGATCAATCCAGGATCCCTTCACTTCTTCGAGCGCAGCGTCCATCTTTGGCACATCGAGCCACTCCGACAGCAGCGCCGCGGAGCCTTCCCGTGACTTCTCGACGGCAATTGCGAAGCCGATGCGCTTCTCCTCGCCCGGTGAGAGGTCAATCTTTGCTCGCATCGCGGCGATCGGGTCGTAATGCATTCCGAACAGTCCCTTCCAGGACTCCAGCGCGAGCGCTTCGGGAGAACGGAGATTGCCGTACGGGCCGAGAAACGCCGACTTTTCGCCTTCGGCCGAGGTGAGGGGTTCGGTGGAGCCAAAGCCTGCGACGTAGGGGAAGTCGGTGTTCCAGTGTCCCCACTCCTTCGAACCGATGTCCCACATGTGATTCCAGCCGAACACGGCGTGCAGTTCGGGGTCGTATGCGGTCTCGATGAAGAGTTTGTGGAACTCACGACGCGGCGCAGGCGTCACACCGCATGCCCATTCGAGAAATCCTGTGAGCTCGAGGCTGCGCGGAGCATCCGAGACGTTTTTCAGCATGACGATCCACAACTCGACCGTCTCCGACTCGTGTGCGAAAAGCGTCCAGCTGGTTTCAACGCCGCTCCGCCTGCCCGTGAAGGTCGTGTAGCCAATTCCATGGCGGCACTCGAACGCATCCATCCCGGCCCACACCGGTGATGGCGAGAGCGACCAGAGATCGCCCGAACTGCTGTCGCGGAGGTAAAGAAATTTTCCGCTGGAGTCCTGCGCGAAATCCTGCTGCCAGTTGTTGATCGTCGCGAGCTGCGAGTTGTCGATCCAGGTAAAGCCGCTGCCGGTCTGGCTCACGGCGAGTCCCAGACGGGGATTCGAGATGATATTCGCCCATGGGCGCGGTGTGCGCGCGTCCGTGATGACGTATTCCCGTCCGTCGTCAGAGAAGTGGCCGTACGTGTCGTGCGGTGATTCGCTACTGCGGGTCATGGTGCTCCTTTGTGAATCCAGACAGTTTTATGCATGTCATCTCTGAGGAACCAGACGCCTGGAAAGTCATTGGAGGGTGCATGACGAGCTTGTCATCCCGAGCCTGGTCGTGAGGGTGGGAGGGGCGAGGGATCTCCGGCGGTAGTACATTGTCACATCGTGGGGAGGCCTTCGTTTGAAGGGGGTTCCATTGGCAACTATGTACCGTCGCCGGAGATCCCTCGCCCCTCCCGCACACCCACGCATGCTCGGGATGACATCGCTCCCGCGCACCGGCATCACGTGTTCGCCCGACGAGGGCTGAACGTGAAATGTTCGCCCGCTTCTGAATCTGCAGCGAATTGACGATCATTCGCCAGCTCTCTTCGGTGGCACATTCAACCGGATGTCTGCCGGCAGCGCTCGAACCACAGTCTCACTGCCATCGACGGGCGAAATTACGACGATTCCTCCGGGTGGGAGGCGCAATCCGTCTTCAACACGCACTCGGATG
Organism: Thermoanaerobaculia bacterium; assembly: GCA_041750915.1. GTDB lineage: Bacteria > Acidobacteriota > Thermoanaerobaculia > Gp7-AA8 > Gp7-AA8 > JBGSYJ01. The sequence continues at coordinate 3,251 of JBGSYJ010000076.1, forward strand.
TATCCGCTTTCCTCAAGCATCGAAAAGGTGAGGGGACCGTAGGGTGTGCGCAGTTGCGAAATCCTCACTCCCTCTGTTCCCCGCAGCCACTCCATCGGGATGCCTGCTCCGAGAACCAGCGAGTGATCGTCTCCCCGTTCGTAAGCAAAGATGTCGAGAATCGAACGGATGAAATCCGAGCCGACCCATGTGTGAGGCATGTCCCCGATGAACTTCGGCGTTGCGGGATCGTTAAAAACAACCTCGGCCCAATGGTTCCAGCCCGAAGGGCGTGAGTCGCCGAAGAAGAACTCGATCAGTTCGTGCGCCCGCTCTTTCTGTCCGAGTCGGATGTAGGTGCCGGCCACCCGCCATTCGTATGGTGTGTAGGCATCCCACTCGAGCTGACCATCACGCCGCGCGACGAAGTTCTCGTAGTACTTGTCGAATGTCCGCTGGAGCGCAGGCTGTGGAAGGTTGGGGAACTCATCGACGGGCGAAACCGCTATCGTCGTCGACGTCGCGTCGAAGTCTCCCAGCTCGACAGAGCCTGGGATGTAGTCGATCCCATGCATCGCCATCGCGCGGTCAATCGACGCGTAGAGATCCTTCTGGAACTCGTCGCGGATCGCGGCAAAGCGTTTTCGCTCTTCGGGACGTTCGAGGATTTCGGCCATCTCGACCGCGTCCTTGAGCCCTTTCAGAATGAAGAAGGTGTCCCAGTAGGAATGCATCGGCTTGGCCGAGTAACCCTCGTGACTGATCGATTCGGGTACGAGCCCGTAATACGCCAGCTTCTCGGGAGTCTGGTACTCCGGCGTGCGGCGGAGCTGCCGTAGAGAGTCGATGAAGTCGACGGTGCGGATGACGTGCGGCCACATCTTCAGGAGAAGCGTGCGATCCCGTGTGAACTTGTAGGTCTCGAGAGTCAGGTAGATGAACTGGCCGTGGCTGTCGTGTTCGTCGACAGGATCGGCGCCTCGCGCATCGACGCAGCAGGGGACCTTCCCGCTGGGATACTGGAAGCCCGCATACCATTCGAGGAATCGGATTACTTCTTCGGCATGTCCGAGTCGCAGCAGAGCGGCGGAAGTGAGCGCACCATCGCGGATCCAGGAGCGATCGTAGGAGCGCGAGCCCGGCTGAATGCGCGGGCCGTCGATGTTGATGAGGACGTACGCCAGGTTCGAGCGGATCGTGCGGGCGAGGTAGCTCGCACTTTCCGGAAGTTGAATCTCGACGCGTGCAAGCTGCGATTCCCACCCCACGCGCGCAGCCGTCAACTCGTCCTGAGCCCTAGCCGAAGCTGCTGCGGGTGTGAGATTGCCTCGCAGTGCTGCCGGGCGTTCCCAGAGAGGCACGGCGAGCACGAATTCCTGCGATGCCCCGGGCGCCAGGTCGAAGCTCCATGTCATCAGGCCAGACGCTGCGGAGAAGTCATCCTCGACGCTCTGTGAGGAGGGGAGAGATCCCTGCCGAAGGTCGGCCACGACATCTCCCTCGTCGAACGTTGCGGCGCCGAACGAGCTGAGGGGCGTGAGTGGAACGATTGTTCGCTCGTCGACGTCGATGAACTCGCCATCATGCGCAATGTTCGAGATCGTTGACGCGCCTCCGATGACGGCGAGGAACTGCCAGGGCGGATTCACCTGGAAGGGCCTGATCGCGACGTGTAGGGAGCCTCTCTGCGGCGTTCCGGTTTCATTGGTAATTCGATAGCGGGCCCAGATCACCGAGTGTCTCGGCTGACCGGATGCCCAGGTCGTTACGGCGAGACCGAGCCCACCCTCCCGGTTGTGAGTTGTGGGTTGTGAGTTGTGAGTGGCTACGTTCCACTCCACGGTGGGGATGGGGAGTTCGCCGTTTTCGAGGGATTGTGTGATCGATGAAGCGTCGGCCCATGTGATGAGTCTTGGTGTTTCTGAAGGACCCTCACCCCTTGCCCCTCTCCCGCCGGGAGAGGGGGAGAGAGTCAGCATCGGTTCGAGCGTGAAGCCGCCGGCGCCGATCTCGATGCCGCCTTCTTCATTGATGAGTGCTTCACGATCATCGGCGGCGACTCCGACGATCGTCCAGTAAGACTGCACGTTCTGGAAGTACTTCGGATACGTGCCGCGCGGCGATTCGGCGGCGATGTTTCGGAAGAATTCCGTTCGCGACTTCGCGAAGTCGAGCGGCTCGATCCGGATCTCGCGGATTGCATAACCGCGACCGCGGCTGCTTTCGAGCAGGTTGAGCCTGACGTATCTGCTATCGGACTCGGGCATGAAGAGGTAGTCGCGATCGCCGCCACCGCTTTCGACGCGACGCACCGTGTCCCATCGTTTCCCGTCCTCGGAGAACTGCACTTCGTACCTTCGCGCAAAGTCATCCGAGCCCCAGTCGATGACGATGCCGCCGAACTCCCGTCTGCGGAGAAAGTCGATGTCGACCGACTGGCGGGTGGATGTGTTGCTGCGCCATTCGGTTGCGGACTCGCCATCGAGTGCGAGGGCCGCTGTGCGCCCGCCCGATGAGGAGCGCAGCTGAGGCGTCAGGTCGTAGGGCCGCTCCGGTTCGAGTGGCGTGAATGTGAAGTCGTCGATCCAGACAGTTCCTTTTCCTCCCGTGGCCGCCGTGATGACGATTTCGAGGCCGGAAGTCCGCCTGATCTCCTGATCTCCCGCCGGTCCCCAGGCGAAGCTCAGGTTCCGCCGTTTGATGCGCATGCGCGTCCACTCTTCGGGAAACGCGAAGTCGCGGCGGTTGACCCACCAGACATTTTCGCCTGTCGGATCGAGCACCTTGAACTCGAGCGTGTTGACGGGGGAGTCACCACGGATCCAGAAGGTGAACTCGTAGTTCTCCGGCAGGTTGAGCGCGATCGTTTTACGCGCGATCGCGTAGCCGCCACCACCCTGGAAGTCGTAATCGAGACGCATCGCCTGGCCGGTGCGGCCCGCATCGCGTCGGATGTCCAGGGAGACTCCGTCCGAGGGCGCCGCGATCCAGTCGTTCGAGGCTTCGAAGTTGTCGATGGCCACGGGGGCCTGCGCGGCGAGAGATGCTGCCAATAGAGTAAGCAGAAATGTGAAGACGAGAACCCCTCGCCCCGCGTGAGCGGGGAGAGGGGCAGGGGAGAGGGGCGGCGAAATCGCGGCTATGATGGACAGGGGCGCGGCTGCAACGCCCCTCTCCCGGCTCGCAAGCTCGCCACCCTCTCCCCGCTCACGCGGGGCGAGGGAAATCCCGCTCCGATCGACGCCTTTGGTCGCTCTATTCGTCATTCGTCACTCGTCATTCCCTTCACTCTTCACCCCTTCACTCTTCACCCCTTCACGCTGCCAACCATGAGGCCGGCGATGTAGTGGCGCTGCAGGGCGAGGAAGAGGATCAGAACGGGAAGCACCGTTAACACCGAGCTCGCCATCATCAGTTCGGTATCCTGCACGTGCTCGCCAACCAGGTTCGCAAGCGACACCGGCAGCGTGTAGCGGCTGTCGTCGACGAGCACGATCAGAGGCCACATGAAATCGTTCCAGCTCGTCATGAACGTAAAGATGGCGAGCGTGACGAGGATCGGGCGCGCGAGCGGAAGGACGATCGACCAGTAGATCTGGAACTCTGATGCGCCGTCGATCCGCGCCGCGTCGAGAAGCTCGTCCGGAATCGAGAGCATGAACTGGCGGATGAGGAAGATCCCGAAGATGCTTGCGAGCCCGGGGATCACGACGCCGGCGTAGGTGTTCACCAGGCCGATCGACTTGAGCATCAGAAAAAGCGGCAGCATGCCGACCTGAGTCGGGATCACGAGCGCGCCGACGAGAATGGCGAAGAGAGTATTGCGGCGACGGAATCGCAGCTTTGCGAAGGCATAGCCGGCCATCGAGTTGACGAGAAGCGAAATCGAAGTGACCGTCAGCGCGACGAATGTACTGTTGAGAAATGAGCGCCCGAGGTCGAGGCGAGTGAAGATGTCTCGATAATGCTCGAACGTGACGCGGCTGGGAAGGAGTCGCGGCGGATACATCATCGCCTCACCTGTCGGCATGAATGAGGCGGAGATCATCCAGAGCAGCGGGAAGATCGTGAAGATCGATCCGACGATCAGGGCGGCATGAATCAAAATCGTCCCGAAGTTCCGTTTCATGGCTGCCTCGCTTTCTGCAGCCTGAACTGGATCGCGGTGGCGACGGCGATGATCGCGAACAGCACGAACGCGACCGAAGCGGCGTAGCCCATGTTCCACCAGCGGAAGCCCTGCTCGTACATCAGCATGACGACCGAGAGCGTACTGTCGAGCGGGCCGCCGTCGGGTGTCATGACGTACGGTTCGGCGAAGAGCTGGAAGTAGCCGATCGCCGTGACGATTCCGACAAAGAGGAACGTCGGAGCAAGCATCGGAATCGTGATGAAACGGAACTGCTGCCACGGCCCCGCGCCGTCAATCCTCGCCGCCTCATACAGCTCTTCAGAAATGTTCTGAAGGCCTGCAACGAAGATGATCATGTTGTAGCCGAAGTTTTTCCAGACGGCGAGCAGGATGATCGCGGGCATCGCGAATCGGGGATCGCCCAGCCAGTCGATCGGTTCGATACCGATGTATCCGAGAAGCTGGTTCAGGAGGCCGAAGCGGGGATGGTAGAGGTATCGCCAGACGATCGCCACGGCGACGAGTGTCGTCACCACCGGCGCGAAGAAGATCGTCCGGAACATCCCTTTCCACCGCGCGAGTTTCGAGTTCACCAGCAGCGCCGCGCTGAGAGAAGCGGCGACCGTTAGCGGGCCTCCGATGAATGCGAAGTAAAGGGTGTTGCGCAGTGCCTTCCAGAAGATCGGTGCGTTGATAAGCTCGATGTAATTCTTCAGGCCGACGAAACGGAGGTTGTTGATGTCGCCCAGGGCGTAGATGTCGAAGTCGGTGATGCTGAGAACGAACGCGGCGAGAACCGGAACGAAGAAGAAGACCAGAAGCAATGTGAGCGCAGGCGCAAGGAACCAGAGCGCGGCCCGCGCCTCACCGGACATCCATCGGGGCTGGACTGTGCGGTCAGGCATGCCGGCTCCTTCCCTCTCCCCGCCCGTGACTGCGATGATGGACGCAGATGGAACTTCGGGGAGAGGGTGGCGCGCAAGCTGCGACGATTTCTCGAGCTACAGCGATCTGAGCGCGCCGGGTGAGGGGCGAACTCGTAACGCTCTCGCGACGCTTCACGGGCGTCCCCACACCCCGCGCGCTGGAGTCCCGGCGAGAAGGACCGTTGCGGTGAAACGGCGCGCCACCCTCTCCCCGAACGGTCGCCAGCGCACAAGCCGCAATCCTGGCGGGGAGAGGGTAGTCGCTTCGATCACTCGGCACGGGGCGCCTCTTTCTGCTGCGCCATCACCCATCGCCGCTTCTCGAGAATCCTGTCGGCTCGTGCGTCGAGGTTCGCCAGAGCGGCGTCGATCGTTCGTTCTCCGCGGATCGCCGACTCGGCGGTTTCCCATACGATCGTCGCGATCTGTTCCCACTCGGCGACCTTCGGTGTCGGCGTCACATTCTCGAGCTGCTCGCGGAATGCCGCAGCGATCGGATCATTCGCGAGAGCGGGAACCTCCCACGCCCCTTCGTTCGCCGGAAGGCTTCCGGTCAGTTCGAAAAATCGAATCTGCTGCTCAGGCTCGGTAAGAAACTCGATCAGCTTCCACGCCGCTTCCTTCTTCTCGGAGCGATTGAACATCACGAGACTTGCGCCGCCTGCCAGCGAGGTTCCGGGGTACGTCTTGCCGGGTGGTGCCGGCATCGGGGCGGTGCTCCACTTCCCCTCCATCTCCGGGCTGAGCCTGCGGCGGAACTCTCCGATGTTCCACGGTCCGGTGATGTACATCGCGAAATCGCCCGCCTCGAACTGCTGATAGACGTTTGCGACCTGCGAGTTACTGAGCACCGGAGCGTATCCCTGCCGGAAGAGTCCGACGTAGAACTCGAACGCCCTTCGGAACTCCGGCTGGCGGAATGCTCCATTGCCGCCGTCCTCGGTCAGGAGCGGCGAGTCCTGCTGCAGCGCGAGCAGGATCGGCTGGCTCCACTCGTTCGTCGGCAGAAGAATGGGGAATCGGCTCTTCCCTCCCAGGGCGTCGAGCCGCTTCATCGCCTCGGTCCACTCGGCCCATGTTCGCGGCGGACTGGAGAATCCAACCGAAGCAAGGATGTCGGTCCTGTAGAAGAGCAGGCGCGTATCGACGTACCACGGCACGCCGTACACGTCGTCTCCGATCGTGTTGGTGGCCCAGATGCCGTCGAAGAAATCGGACGGTTCAATCGCGGTTGAGTTTCTAACGAACGGGGTGAGATTTTCGAGTGCGCCGATGGTGACGAATTCCGGGATCCACGTGTTTCCGAGTTGCGCGACGTCGGGCGTTGCTTCGCCGACATGGCCGGTTAGAAGTTTTTCGTGTGCTGCGGTCCACGGGATCTGCTGCACGGAGACGCGGATGTTGGGATTGCGGCGATGAAATTCCGGCATCATCTCGGCGACGACCTGGCCCTCTCGTCCGAGGCCCCACATCTCGAGTCGAATGATGCCGTCGTCGCGCGCGGCCGAACAGGACAGCAGTAGCGTGACCGCAAGTATCGGAAACCGGGATCTCACGGAGCACGCTCCAGCCAGCCGCCCGTGAAGCCCGCCCTGCGAAGGCCGCGGATGATGTGCGGGTTCTTCTTCATCGTCTCCCACACGAGGCCGGAGCGGTAATTTTCCATCATGATCACGATCGGACCCTGGTCGATTCCGAGGTAGTCGCCGTTGATCCAGCCGAGCTCCGGATCGATGGTTCCATGCTGGGTCTTCACATCGAATTTGAACGTCGGGTTGAAAGCGTCTAGGAATCCGTATGTCGAATAGAGCTTCGAGCCGTAGCGACGGTGCATCTCCTCGATCGCGGGGATGACGATCTCGGGAGCGAACGCTATCGATGCGGCAGCGGCGGTCGGCGCAATCGTTCCGTCGTCGCGGATCTCGTTTGCCGCTGCACCGCGGGCAGCGTAAGTGAAGAAGCGGCGCATCTGCCCGTTCACTTCGAATTCCGCGTCGATCGGCCCGTCGCAAGCGGTGAGGCCCCAGACGTTTTCTCCGTAGTCCTGCCATCCCATTGGATTCTCAATCGCGTAGGCGCGTTGCGCGTATGTAGCCCTGCGGGAGTTCTCGAAGTAGTCAATGCCGCGTTCGCGCATGTACTCGTCTTTGATTCCACGAAAGTCGATCCAGACGTGCGAGTATTGGTGGCCGAAGTGCGGAGCGAAGTTCACATGCTCGTAGCCCTGAAAGTTCAACCACTGATAGGTGCTGGTCCATTCGTCCCACGCTTCCGGCGGGATCGGATGGGTGGGAGATGCAAGGGCGAGGATGTAGAGGATCATCGCCTCGTTGAGCCCCTCCCAGTCGTGGGGGATGAAGCCCTCATTCGGTCTCCATCCCATGCCCACCAGTGGCGGGCGCACGATTGCCCAGTTCCAGTCAGCCCTGCGATAGAGCTCTTCGGCGGCTTGACGGATCTCGGCTTCGACGGGATTGTCACGATCAAAGTACGACTGGCAGAAGAGCGCGCCGGCGAAGAACAGAGTCGTGTCGATGGTCGAGAGCTCGACGTTTTCGAACCGTTCTCCTGTCTTCATATCGAGAAAGTGATAGAGGAAACCCTTGTGGCCCGTAGTGCCGCTCATCGCCGGACCCTGGGGAGCGTTCATAAAGAATCGGAGAGTTGTAAGGACTCGCTCTGCGGCCTGTTCGCGCGTGATGTAACCGCGCTCGGCGCCGATGGGGTAGACCGTCAGGCCGAAACCGACCGCGGCGACGCTCGAGAATGATGGTGTCGGGTAGCGGTCGGGGACGAGGCCTTTCTCCGGGTTTGTCGTTTCCCAGAAGAAGTCGAACGTCCGCTTCTGCACGTCTTCCAGCAGGGGACTGAACGTCGGCCGCTGGGCGGGGCGTGTCCGCGGATTGGCGCTGATGCAGCCGGTGCCGAGGGCGATGATGAAGAGCGACAGGACAATGGTGCGGGTGATGCGGGTTGTCATTGGAACTCCGTAAGGAAGTCTGAGGAACTGTCATCCTTCGCTTCGCTCAGAGGCTGTGAAGAATTCGAAGCACTGTGTCATCCCGAGCGTCGAGCGAGGGATCTGGGCGGTGGCTCCCGTCTCAGAAGGCCCCCTCCCAGATCCCTCGC
>JBGSYJ010000077.1:0-4418 GCA_041750915.1 Thermoanaerobaculia bacterium
TGGTCTGGACCTCGGTCGTTTCGAGGGCCGCAGGAGCCGAGGCAGTGACGGTGATCGCCTCTTCCAAGGCGGAGAGCCTCAGGCTAGCGTCCGCCCGTGCCGAGCCGCCAAGAGTGACCCGCGTTGTCGACGTGACCGGCTGCATGCTCTCCATTTCGAACACGACTGCATACACGCCCGGTGGTAGAGCGCCGAAATTGTAGTTACCGTTGACGTCCGTATATGTCGTCCGCGTTCCTTGAAGCGCCGGAGACGAGATCGTCACCATAACTCCGGGCAGCGGTGCGCCGTCCGTACGCGCAGTACCTGTGAGTGTGCCGAGCGCCTGGGCCATCATGGGAGCGGCGACCAACAGCAGCCCTGCGATCACCACCAGACCACTCTTCACTACTCTCATCTCCGGCCTCCATTCGTAGTAGCTCCGCGGAAACCTTCAGGACACTGGAAACATCAGCCTTTCAATAAATGCAGGAATGCCAGCGTGCGAGCTGGACACAGAAGTTCCCCGCTCCGCAAGCACCTGGCCGTGATTGAGGGACTCGCATGAAGTTCATCCCGTTTGTATTGTTGATCCTAAAAAATAGGTCCGCAGGAATCCTCAGCGCAAGGGCTGGTCAGGGAACCGTTGAAACTGGTGGATCAGTTTGAACCGAAGTTTCGACGCGGAAAGTAAGGTGCGCGACTGAAGCTACGACCCCAAAGCTCCCAAAGCTCCCCAAAGCTCCCTCACCGTTGATTACAAGGCGCTGCGAGGCCATTGTCATCCCTCGCTTGGCTCAGGATGACACCCTGCATTTCGCGTCACCCACCTGCTCAGCACCCGCGTGCTCAGCACCCGCGTGCTCAGGGTCGGAGCTTCAGTCGAGGGTCGCGGCACCGACTCGGAAAGCGCCTGGAATGTACTCTGATATCATTCGTGTTGATGATATCAACCGGTTGTCCAAAGGAGCGACGATGGCGAACGTACTGATCAGGAATCTCGACGACCAGACGGTCGCCCGTTTAAAAAAGCGCGCGGCCCGTCATGAACGGTCGTTGCAGGCCGAGCTTCAGGTGATTCTGGAGCGCGCGGCCACGATCGATTTTTCAGAAGGGCGGGCCCTTGCTGCGCGAATCCGGCGCAAATTGAGTGATCGGACGCATTCGGACAGTGCCGCTCTCATCGCAAGCGATCGCGAGCGATGAAGCTCGTCGTCGACGCCAGCGTCGCGATCAAGTGGTTCATCCCGGAGATTCACTCTGCCGCTGCGGAACGGCTTCTTTCGGATTCGCGAGCAGGCTTCCTGGCGCCTGATCTGATCCTGCCTGAATTCGCAAATATTCTCTGGAAGAAAGAGCGGCGGAACGAGATCACACAGAATGAGGCGCTGGAGATTCTTGCGGGGCTGGAAACCGTGGGTCTGGACGTTCACCCGTCGCAAGGCCTTGTGGGTTCTGCTTTCGAGATTGCCTCGAGGCTGGACCGCAGTGTCTATGATTGCCTTTATCTGGCGTTGGCCGTCGCGCAGGACTGCCCTCTCGTTACTGCGGATAGAAAGTTTCATTCCGTCATCGCAGCAACCTTGTTCCGCGAACATATTCGCTGGGTCGAAGAAGAATGACCTCAGATCCGCTTGTCACTCGTCCGCGGGCTCGAAGAGCAGCAGCACCGCTGCGGCGGCGGCGATTCGGCCTTCGATGGCACTACCGGTCGAAGGCGCAATCCACACTCTTCCGCGATTGACGGTCTCCACCGCGCCCAGCGTTGACTCGCCGACGATCTCGTAGCCGACAGGTTCGCCGGATGGAAGCCGGCTTCCCTCGAGAAGATGGAGTGAGCGCACCTTCAACTGTGACCCGGATGACGAAAGCTCGCCTTCGAAGTTCGTGCCGCGCGCGTGCAGCTTGAGTGTCCACTCGTCTCCGTCGTCCGAACGGAAGCCGCACGCGAGAGCGGGAAGCGCTCCCAGCGTGGGATCCATGCTCCATCCGGAACGCGAGAGAGTCACGCTACGCGAGACGCATTCAGCGCGCACCTCGCGGCCATCTTCATGTTCGAGCACCAGCCTGTACGGCTGCTGGCTGAAGCCGGCTTCGAGACCAAGCAGCGGCGCGGCAAATCCCCAGCGCCCGCCCTCCCGCACCTCGGATGTTCGCCATGGTCCGAAGCTCAACGGCCGGTTCCAGATGCGTGGATTCGCTCCCGTTACCGCGAAGGCTTTGGCGTCTGCAAGCTCAGCCGGAACTGAGATGGCAGCCGTTCGGCATCCCGAGATCACCAGGGCAATGAAAACCAGTACCAGACCGGATTGAATTCTCCGCATGAGCACACCTCCGGTTTGAATTGAAAGTGGAACGTTCTCGTGCGGACAATTCTAATGGAACGGGAAAGCCCGGCATGTGGCAGGGCCCTCCGAGGCCCTGCCCTTTCGAGCTGTCACGATGGAACACATGGCGTGCACAATCGACCCAACTGAGTGCCCCAGATCTCGTACAAATCTACGATGCGGCAAAGGCAGGGCCTCGGAGGGCCCTGCCACATACGCCGAGGCAGGCTCTATCCGAGGCGTGCGCCGGGAAGCCGGATGGTGAACGTTGAACCTAAGCTCGGGCCTTCACTCTGCGCATCGATGGAACCACCGTGGAGCTCCACGATGTGTCGTGCGATCGTAAGCCCGAGACCCAGACCGCCGAACCGCCCTGCTGTGGCCTGCGTGTGCCGTTCGAATACGTGCGGCAGGATCTCGGCCGGAATTCCTTCGCCGTTGTCTCGCAGGCTGAGCACAGCAACTCCTTCGTCGAACCTCAGCGTCGTTTCGATGGTTCCACCGGCCTGAGTGAATTTCATGGCGTTGGTCAGGAGGTTGTTGAGGGCCTGTCTCAGTCGTACCGTGTCGCCGTCGACGAGAATTGCATCTGCGGCGAACTGGAGCGTGATCTGTTTCACTGAACAAGCAGGTCTGATTGCGCTGATCGCATCATTTACGACAGCGCGGAGCTCGATTTCTGTTTTGTTGATGTCGAATCGCTTCGTCATGATCCTCGACATGTCGAGGATGTCATCGACGAGTTTCGTCTGAAGCGCTGCACTTCCGGCGATGGCGACCACGGCCTCGCTGATGGTTTCGGGGTCAGGATAGTCTTCCAGCAGACTCGCCCAGCCGGTGATGGACGTCATCGGACTACGCAGCTCATGAGAGACCTGCTCAAAAAACTCGTTCTTCTGCTGCAGCGCTTCGGTGGCATTCTCATACAACTGCGCCATCTCGTCGGCGAGCGCCTGAGATTTGAGGTTGGCCAGCACCAGGTTCGCGTTCGCTTCGCGGAGATCTCGCAGGATCGCGTCCAGATCGATCTGCGACAGGGCCTTTTCGGTCCCACGGTCGTCGAGGCCACTCTTCGTGGAACTCATGTTCTTTCACGCGAGGGCACACCGAACTGTGCTGCTTTTCGTTTCGTGCACACTAGTTGTTGTCATCAGGTCCAACCGGTTTGGCGCGAGCGAATTCCGGTGATCCCGTCAGCAGGCCGCTGTAGCCGGCAAGCGACTCCCCGAGGACGATACCCTGCTCGGTGATCGAGTAGGTGAAAAGATCGCGGCTGTGGGCGCTTCCACGCACCTTGATCACCGACATGATCGGCTGCAGACGTCCATCCAACTGGATGTACCTCTGCACGATGATCGCATCTGTGAGAAACGCCGTGCCGTGCGGGCTGAACCGGAGGTCTGTATAGCTGTCTTCCAGCTCCGCGGTCATCATCATGGTGATTCCCTTCGCCGTGAGAACAGCGACCATCCGATAGAGCGACTCGCGGAAGTCTTCGCGGAATGTCGGCGCGAGGGCGAGCTCGAAGCCGGATAGTGAATCGATCACCAGTCTCTTGGCCTTGTAGCGCTCGACTCCCGCAAGGATCTCGTGGAGCGTTTCATCGATGGAGAGATCGAGAGGCCTCAACTGGATGACGGTGATATCCTCACTCTCTACCATTTTTTCGAAGGCCTCTCCGTCGGGGGTACCTTCCGAATAAACGCTCGGCCGCTTCTCGAACACGGCAATGATTCCAGGCTCGCCCTTCGATACGCCCTCCATGAGGAATTGGGTCGCCAGCACGCTCTTGCCCGAGCCCGAAGGTCCTGCCACGAGCAGCGAGTATCCGGGAGGGATTCCACCGCCGAGCATCTCATCCAGCTTCGGCACGCCGATCGAAAGACGTGTTTCGTCGGACCCCTTGCTCGATTTCTCCGCCGGACCTATCGTGACGCGGGGAAATACTTCGAAGCCCTCATCCGTGATTCGAAACGTGTGCAGGCCGGGGCTGGGTCCCTGCCCACGCATCTTCATTACCTGAATCTTCCGAACCATGGAGTTCCGATCGACGCTCTGTTCGAGCCAGAGCACACCGTCCGCTACGGTGAAGACCGGATTGTGAACGGACTC
>JBGSYJ010000078.1:0-7373 GCA_041750915.1 Thermoanaerobaculia bacterium
CAGCCGCCCCCGACGCAGTTGTGAGTTGTGAGTTCTGAGTTCTGAGTGGACCCCCGCCCCGCCAGTTGTAAGTTCGGAGTGCGAGTTCTGAGTCGGAGCCCGACCCCAGCGAGTTCTGAGTTGTGAGCGCGGGCGGGTGGAGACTCACAACTCAGAACTCACAACTCAGAACCGGCGGGTGTGGGGGTCGTCACGAGCGCAAGTGATGAAACACACTTGACAGAGTGAATCGCTGGTGGGATGCTTGTATCTTTAATTGAGACAGAGTCTCAGTTGCAAACTGACACAGTACCACCACCAAGGAGCACTCCGATGTTCTCGATCGTTCGTGTCGTTGTCCTTTCGTTGCTCGTCCTCTCTTTCTTCGCGGTCGACATCCCCGCGCAGGACGCCAGCGGCACCCCTCCCATTGAGGTTGCCGATTCCGCTGCCACTTCAAAGTCCGATTCGGATTCCGGAGAGCCCAAACCGGCGCCAGGCGCCGCCCTCGATCAACCTCCCCCCTCGGCCGAAGTCCCTCAGGTCGCGAGCGTTGCGACCCTTTTCGACAGGCTTACCGTCACCGGCGGGCAGGGTGCCGTCGATGAAGTTCCCGGTTCCGCTCACTTCATCGGCGCATCCGATCTCGAGCGCCAGGACTACTCCGACATCCATCGGATCCTGCGCCAGGTCCCCGGCGTCAACGTTCAGGAGGAGGAGGGATACGGCCTCCGCCCGAACATCGGGATGCGCGGGACGGGAGTTGAGAGAAGCTCGAAAATCACGCTTCTCGAAGACGGCATCCTCATCGCGCCCGCACCGTACACAGCACCCGCCGCTTACTATTTTCCGACCGCCGGCCGGATGGAGGCGATGGAAGTGCGCAAGGGCTCGAGCTCGATCATCCAGGGCCCGTTTACCACTGGCGGCGTTCTGAACATGATCTCGACTAGCATCCCGTACGACTTCGGTGGCAATCTCGAGCTCTTCGGCGGAACCGATTCGACAGCGCGGATGCACGCGAGCATCGGTGACGGCTCGGAACGCTTCGGCTGGCTCTTCGAAACGTATCAGCTTCAGACCGACGGTTTCAAAGAGCTCGATGGTGGCGGCGATACCGGTGTCAAGCTTCAGGACTATGTCGGCAAGCTGCGGTTCAACACATCATCATCGGCGCGAATCCAGCAGGCGCTCGAGCTGAAGCTGGGCAAGACCATTCAGGACGGAGACGAGACATATCTCGGCCTCACCGAGGAGGACTTTGCAAGCACTCCATATCGCCGATACGCCGGCTCGCAGGCTGATCGGATCGACACCGACCATGAGCAGATTCAGCTCCGGCATTTCATCCAGCCGCTCGCGTACGCCGACGTCACGACGACGGTGTACAGGAACGACTTCTTCCGCAACTGGTACAAGCTCGGGTCGGTAGGTGGAGTATCGATCTCTGACATTCTCGACAATCCGGATGCGCATCCCGGTTTGCTCGCCATCGTCCGCGGTGATGCCGACAATACGACTGGCTCGCTCAGCATCGTCGCCAACCGGCGTGATTACTACTCGCAGGGTGTTCAGTCCGTAGCCGCATTCCGGTTCGATGCGGCCGGCGCAGCGCACGAGCTGGAAGTCGGCGTCCGGTACCACGAAGATGCCGAAGACCGATTCCAGGAAGCTGATCGCTGGGGAATGCAGAACGGCCGTATGTTCCTCGTGACCCCGGGCGCTCCCGGAACGAACGCGAACAGGGTTTCGAACGCGGAGGCGCTTGCGTTCTTCGTGCATGATCAGATGCGCTTCGGTCGCTGGACCGTTCAGCCCGGACTGCGTTACGAGACCATCGATTTCGTGAGAACCGACTATGGCCGCAACGACCCTGACCGAACCGGGTCAAACCTGAACGTGCGGCAGAATGGTGTCGACGTCGTGATCCCGGGAATCGGCGTGACATACTCGATGAGCCCGGCCTGGGGATTCTTTGGTGGCGCTCACAAAGGGTTTGCGCCTCCGGGAGCCGGCAGTGACGTCCGCACCGAGGCCGAGGAAAGCATCAACTATGAAGCAGGAGCGCGTTACGAGAGCGGACCTGTCCGCGCTCAGCTCGTCGGATTCTTCAATGACTACTCGAACCTGCTCGGTCGCGACACGCTTTCCTCGGGTGGTAGCGGTGAGGGTGATCTGTTCAATGGGGGAGAAGTCGATGTTCTCGGCATCGAGGCATCGTTCAGCACCGATTTCGCGCAGTCGCTCGGCCTGAACCGGCAGGTTCCGTTCCGGCTCAGCTACACCTGGACGCGGGCCGAGTTTCAGACCGGGTTCGAAACAGACTTCGAGGATTGGGCGCCGCGCGTCGAACCGGGTGACGAGGTTCCCTACATTCCGGAACAGCAGTGGTCCACCGAGATCGGAACCGTCAATGAGAAGTGGGGAACCTTCGTGACGCTCAACTACACCGATGCGATGCGCACGTCGGCTGGGCAGGGCCCAATTCCTGATGGAGAGGGCACGGACTCCTATTTCACCGCGGATCTTTCGGCCGAGTACCAGCTGATCTCGAAACTCCGGCTGCGCGCCATGGTTCGCAATCTCACTGATGAGACCTACGTCGTCGCGCGCAGGCCGGCAGGGCTGCGTCCAGGGATGTCGCGCTCCGTGATGCTCGGATTCACCTGGGGATTTTGAGGACATCAATGAAACTCGCCGGATTCACAGCGGTTCTCTGTGCCGCGGTTCTGCTCGGAGCCTGCCAGTCTCGTGAGGTCGCGGACACTTCGGCGAGCGGTACTGAGACCACCGCCACGTCACTGCCGCAGTCGATCGTCGTCTACTCCGGTCGCAACGAGAAGTTGATCAAGCCGATCATCGATCGCTTCACGGAGGCGACGGGTATTCAGGTTCAGGTCCGCTACGGCGAGACTGCCGAAATGGCCGCGACAATCATGGAGGAAGGCTCCCGCTCACCGGCCGATGTCTTCATTGCACAGGATGCGGCAGCCCTCGGAGCGTTGTCGAAGGCGGGGCTGTTCCGCCCGTTGCCGAAAGAGATCCTCGATCGCGTCCCTGCTCGCTTCGCCGGCAGGAATGGAGAATGGGTCGGCCTCTCGGGCCGCGCGCGAACGATCGTCTACAGCGAGGGAAAGATCAAGCCCTCCGAGCTTCCCGCAGATCTCGAGAGCGTGGCTGATCCGAAGTATCGCGGGCGCTTCGGGCTCGCACCCTCGAACGCCTCCTTTCAGGCGCAGATGGCGGTCTACCGTGCGCTGAACGGAGAGGACGCTACGCAGAAGCTTCTCGAACGCATCGTGAAGAATGAGCCGCGTCGGTATCAGCGAAACGGCGCGATTGTCGACGCCGTGATCTCCGGAGAGGTCGACTTTGGTCTGGTCAATCACTATTACCTCCACCAGGCGATGGCGGAGAACCCGGCAGCCCCTGCGAAGAACCACTACATGTCCGGCGGAGGCCCCGCGGCATTCATCAATGTCGCCGGCGCAGGCGTCCTGAACGATAAGCCGGAAAGCCGCCGTCTGATCGAGTACCTGCTCAGCGAGGATGCGCAACGATACTTCGCCGAGGAAACGTTCGAGTATCCGATCGTCGAAGGAGTCTCGACTACGGAGGGGCTCACGCCGCTGTCGGACCTCAGGCAGCCGGACATCGACTGGACGGCGGTATCCGACGTTCTTGAAGAGACGCTGGTGCTGATTCAGAAGAGCGGACTGCTCCAGGAGTGACACTCCATTCACCTCGATCTCGAAGGCTTGTCATCCTGAGCGAAGCGAAGGATCTTCTCGCGCGGATCGAGCGTCGCAAGCAGATCCTTCGCTTCGCTCAGGATGACAGATTGTTCAGCCCTCGCCTGGGTGACCCGTCACGCCCTTGTGGCGCTCATGATCAGGATCCGACGAAGGGAGTGCGTTAGTGTCGGATTCGATATCCTTACAGTCCGGGAGTCGCCCAGGCTTTCGCCGTCGAGGCAGGCGGGCACCGGCGCTCGTCGTGATTCCGTCGGTCATCGCTGCCGCGATCGTCGCGATCCCGCTTCTGTACATCTTCCGTCGAGGCTTCGAGCGGGGGATCGATGCGTATCTTGCCCTGGTCCTTTCGGCGGAGACAGCCGGTCTGCTCACCGACACGTTGCTTCTCGTTGCGGGAGTTGTGGCGAGCTCACTCGCGATCGCGGTTCCGATGGCGTGGCTCGTGGCGCGGACGGACCTTCCTTTCCGACGATTCTTTGCAGTCGCGGGAGCTCTGCCGCTCGTGTTTCCTTCGTATATCGCCGCATTCACTCTCGTAGCCGTCGCGGGACCGAGGGGGTATCTCCAGGGCTGGATGCAGCGGTTCGGTGTGCAGCAGCTCCCGGAAATCGCGTACGGATATTCCGGAGCGGTGCTCGCTCTCGCGCCGTTCATCTATCCTTACATCTATCTACTCGTGGTCGGTTCTCTCCGGCGGCTCGATCCGGCTCTCGAGGAGAGCGCGCAGAGTCTCGGCATGGGACGCTGGAAAACGTTTCTCCACGTGATACTGCCGCAGATCCGCCCAGCGATTTACAGCGGAAGCCTTCTCGTGGCCCTCTACACGCTGTCAGACTTCGGCGCCGTTTCGATCGTTCGGTACAACACGTTCACGATGTCGATTTACAACGCGTATCGAGCGTTGTTCGATCGCACGGAGGCGGCTGCACTGTCGAGCGTTCTGGTCGCCGTGACCATCGCACTGATTCTGATCGAGGTCGTTCTGCTACGTCGCGTGAAGGCGACGATGCTCCGGCCCTCGAGGCCGCCCCAGCGTGTGGCGCTTGGCCGCTGGCGCTTTCCCGCGCTCGCGTTTCTCGGGGCCATCTTCACGGTCTCGCTCGTGATTCCCCTCGGCACGATCACTTACTGGCTGATTCGAGGGCTGGCGAGTGGCCGGACTTTCGAGGTTCTCAGCCAGCCCATCATCGGTTCCCTTTCATCGTCGATGGTCGCCGCGTTGATCGCGGTTGCCGTTGCGATCTTCCCCGCGGTCTGGACCGTCCGTTACCCCGGCACGCTTGCGCGTTCGATCGAGCGTCTCATCCACGGGGGATACGCGCTGCCGGGGATCGTCGTCGCGCTTGCGCTCGTGTTCTTCGTCGCGCGTAACGTCTATCCGCTGTATCAGACGTTCGCCCTGCTGGTCATCGCCTACGTTGTTCGCTTTCTTCCGGAAGCCGTTGCTGCAACGCGTGCGGCGCTTCTTGCGATTGCTCCTGCGTTCGAAGAAGCAGCACAGAGTCTGGGTCGCAAGCCTCTCGCCGTGATGCTGGAAGTGACGGCGCCGATGCTCAAGCATGGTCTGCTCGCGGGAGGAGGCCTCGTCTTTCTCACGAGCATGAAGGAGCTGCCTGCGACGCTCATTCTGAGGCCGATCGGTTTCGAGACGCTTGCCACGCGGATCTGGACCGCAGCATCGGAGGCGTATTATTCGGAGGCGGCTGTATACGCGTTGCTGCTGATTGCTTTTTCCGCGATACCCGTCTATCTGCTCGTCATCCGGCCGGCCCTAGCGGTGCGAGAGAACTGAACAACATGTCAATCAACGCTGCCATCGTCGAGCTTCGAGGCGTCACGATCCGTTATGGCGAAGTCACCGCCGTGCGCGATGTGTCGCTCGAGGTCGCACCGAGAAGCATGACGGCTCTCGTCGGTGAGAGCGGCTGCGGCAAGACCTCGCTGCTCAGGGCAATCGCAGGTTTCGAGGTTCCCTCAGAGGGGATCGTCAGGATCGATGGAACGATGGTGTCGGGGCCCGGAGGCTGGGTGGAGCCGAGGCACCGCCATGTCGGGATGGTGTTTCAGCAGGGGGCGCTCTTTCCTCATCTCAATGTGTGGGAGAACGTGCAGTTCGGTCTCAAGGGCGCCAGAGATCGCGCCGATCGGGCGGCCGATGCGCTGCGCCTCGTGGGTCTCGAGGGATTCGAGAAGCGCTACCCGGATGCCCTGTCGGGTGGACAGCAGCAGCGGGTTGCTCTCGCCCGCGCGATTGCGCCCTCGCCAAAAGTCGTTCTGCTCGACGAGCCTTTCGGCGGACTCGATGCCTCTCTGCGCCAGCGCGTGCGCGATGACGTCTGTGCCATCCTCGGCGATGCAGGCGTTACCTCGATCCTCGTCACGCACGATCAGCAGGAGGCGCTCAGCGTCGCGGAACGCGTTGCAGTCATGCACGGCGGGCGGATTCTGCAGGTCGGTGACCCGGCGTCGATCTATCACCGCCCGGCGACGCTCGCTGTTGCCGCCTTCGTCGGAGAGGGGCAACTGATTCCATGCACGATCAGGAGTGGCAGAATTCAACACCCTTTCGGCGAGCTGGAAACGGATGCGCCCGATGGTGATGCCAGTCTGCTCGTTCGCCCGGAAGAATTCGAGGCGGTACCGGCAGAAGGGGAGACCGAAGGTCTGCGAGGTACGATCACATTTCGCCGCTACTTCGGTCACGACGCCCTCGATGACGTCCGGCTCGACGAGGGAATGACGATTCGCGTTCGCCGCACATCGGTCGATTCTCTCAGGCCGGGAAGTGTCGTATTGCTTCGCCTGCGCCGGGGTTCGTATCCGGTTTACGGGGAGGTCGGCGAACTCTGGATAGGCCGCACGGCATAGGGGCTTTAGTGTCATCCTGAGCGCAGCGAAGGATCCCCTTCCTCGATGCGGCAATGCCAGTCAGGAGATCCTTCGCTTCGCTCAGGATGACACTGGGTTCATTCCTCGATCACGGCAACGGGCTCGGGCGGCGTTGCAGGCGCTCCTCCGAGAACGTAGGTGCGCACGAATGCCGCGATCGGCACGCCGAGCAGCAGGCCCCAGATTCCGAAGAGGTGTTCGCCGATCAGCAGGATCACCAGAATCGCGACAGGATGCATCTTCATGTGATGCCCGTAGATCATCGGATTCATCGCGTAGGCCTCGACTGCGTGAACGATCAGGATCATGACGACGAGAGCGATTACGAGCGGGACGCCCCCGGCCTCGAATGCAAGCAGCGCCGCGGGGATGGTGGAAATCATCACGCCGACGACCGGGATGTAGGAGAAGAAGAACACGATCGTCGCGAGCAGAGCGATCGACGGAATCCCGAGAATGAGAAAGCCGAGTGAGGTGAGAATCGTGTTCACCAGTGCGATTCCGGTCTGTGCCTCGAATGCACGGCCGAGAATGACGCCGAAGGCCTTCATACCGGGCGCTATCTCGGCGTAGACCTCGGAAGTCTTACCGACCGAGAACGAGCGAACCCCCCGTTTGATCGACGGCAGATCCCAGAGAATCAGAAACGACAGAATGATCGAGAGGAAGAACTGCAGAACGATGACGATGGCGCCGTTCACGAACTGCGCAACCCCCGCGATCACCTTGGGAATGAAGTCGTGAATCCAT
>JBGSYJ010000079.1:0-23491 GCA_041750915.1 Thermoanaerobaculia bacterium
TCCGAGGCGGAGACGTTCAAGGACGAGTTCGTGTCGACAGAGCATTTCCTTCTGGGAATCGCTGACGCAAAGCAGTCGAGCGCGGCTGAGATTCTCCGGCGCCACGGAGTGACGCGCGACAAGGTGCTCGAGGCGCTCAAGTCGGTTCGGGGCACACAGCGGGTTACCGATCAGAATCCGGAGGATCGCTATCAGGCACTCGAGCGCTACGGCCGCGATCTGACCGCCCTTGCGCGGCGCGGCAAGCTCGATCCCGTCATCGGGCGTGATGAGGAGATCAGGCGCGTGATCCAGGTGCTCTCGCGCCGCACGAAGAACAATCCTGTCCTCATCGGAGAGCCGGGAGTGGGGAAAACCGCAATCGTCGAAGGCCTCGCGAGACGCATTGTGGAAGGGGACATTCCGGAAGGGCTCAAGAACAAGCGCGTCACCTCCCTGGATCTCGGAGCACTCATCGCGGGAGCGAAATACCGCGGCGAGTTCGAAGACCGGCTCAAGGCGGTCATCAAAGAAGTCGAAGAGTCGGACGGCAAGGTCATCCTGTTCATCGACGAGTTGCACACACTGATCGGCGCAGGCGCGTCAGAGGGCGCGATGGACGCATCGAATCTGCTCAAGCCTGCGCTCGCACGCGGCGAGCTTCGAGCCATCGGCGCGACGACTCTCAACGAATACCAGAAGCACATCGAGAAGGACGCAGCGCTCGAGCGGCGCTTTCAACCCGTCTACGTCGGCGAGCCATCAGTCGAGGACACCATCGGCATTCTCCGCGGCCTCAAGGAGCGCTACGAAGTCCATCACGGCGTGAAGATTCAGGATTCTGCCGTAGTAGCGGCGGCGATGCTTTCGCACCGCTACATCGCTGATCGATTTCTTCCCGACAAGGCGATCGATCTGATCGATGAAGCGGGGTCGAAGCTCCGGATCGAGATCGATTCGATGCCGACGGAGATCGACGAGATCGAACGGCGCGTCATCCAGCTTCAGATCGAAAAGCAGGCGCTGTCGAAGGAATCGGATCCGATGTCGAAAGACCGGCTCGCCGCGATTGAAGCACAGCTCGCCGAGTTGCAGGAGAAATCCTCCGGCCTCAAGGCGCAGTGGGAGAGTGAGAAGGGAATCATCCAGACCATCCGCGAACTGAAAGAACAGATCGAGAACACACGCGACGAAGCCCAGCGCGCCGAACGTGAAGGAAACCTCAATCTCGCAGCGGAGCTGCGGTACGGGAAAATGCCGCAGCTCAATCAGGAGCTCGAGCGTGTATCGACGCAGCTCGCCGAGATGCAGAAGACCGGAGGGCTGCTCAAAGAGGAAGTCACCGAGGAAGATATCGCGGAGATCGTCGCAAAGTGGACCGGCATTCCGGTCACGAGAATGCTCGAGTCCGAAGTCGAGAAACTCGTCAAGATGGAGGAGAGGCTTCAGAAGCGGGTCATCGGGCAGGAGGAAGCCGTGCGCGCGGTGTCGAATGCCGTCCGGCGCTCACGCGCGGGCCTCAAGGATCCGAACCGTCCAATCGGCTCGTTCATCTTCATGGGACCTACGGGCGTCGGAAAGACCGAGCTCGCGCGCTCGCTCGCACATTTTCTCTTCGACGACGACCAGGCGATGATCCGTATCGATATGTCGGAGTACATGGAAAAGCACGCCGTGTCGCGGCTCATCGGCGCGCCTCCCGGTTACATCGGTTACGACGAGGGCGGCCAGCTCACTGAAGCGGTACGACGGCGCCCGTACGCGGTCGTGCTCTTCGACGAGATCGAAAAGGCGCATCCCGAAGTCTTCAACATCATGCTGCAGATTCTGGATGAGGGACACCTGACCGACTCGAAGGGCCGCCACGTGAACTTCAAAAACAGCGTCATCATCATGACGTCCAACGTCGGCTCGCAATACATCCACGATTACCAGCAGTCGGACAAGAGCCCGGCCGGTGAAGAACAGATGCGTAAGCGTGTCGAGGAGGAGCTCCATCGTCACTTCCGGCCGGAGTTTCTCAACCGGATCGATGACATCGTCGTCTTCCACGCGCTCGATCTCCAGCACATCGTGAAGATCATCGACATTCAGCTCCGGGGCCTGTCAGGAATCCTGGCCGAGCGGGGCCTGACGCTCGAAGTAAGTCAGCAGGCGCGTGAACGTCTCGCTCGTGAAGGTTACGATCCCGCATTCGGCGCCCGTCCGCTCAAGCGAGCGCTCCAGAAGCTCGTCATCGACCCGCTCGCGATGGAGCTCCTCGAGGGGAAGTTCAAACCGGGCGAGACCGTCTATGTGAATGTCGATCCGGGACGGGAAGGTGTCGTGCTGGCGAATGCGCCGGAAGTCGGGACGGTGAATTGAGGGGCGAGGGACATACGCGTTAACTCTGCGCCCGAACGCGGGCCAGGAGACCGAATGTTGAATGTTGAAACTGTGAATTGTGAATGTTGAATGAGGACCGGTGCCCAATTCAAAATTCAACATTCAAAATTTCAACATTCCACATTCGTCTTCCTGCCCGCTCTTAGCCCACAAAGGCAGCGCGTATGCCCTCGTCCCTACTTCTTCCCGAGCATTCGATCGTCGGACATGCCGTGTTGCGCGGACCAGGTGAGCAGCGCCGTCTCCTGCTCCGGCCAGCTTCTTCCCGCGAGCGGCGGAAGCGGCTGAAACGTCGTGTCGCCGCGGCTGAGTGACGAATAGATCGCCAGGATCAGGTGGGCGAGGATCATCGGAGCCTTCGATGCCTCGCGGTTGATGTCATTTGCGCCGCCGGATAGAAGCGAGATCTGTTCCTCGAAGCCGCTCTTCGCGAGATGAAACGCTTCCGACGGGCTGTGCTCGAGCTTTCTGTAGTAGCCGATCAGTTCACGGTCGAAAAGCCCACTTTCTTCAAGCGCTGTCCATACACGCGCAATCTCCCATCGCTGCCCAGTCACGATTGCACCTCCGTAGCGCTCAGTAAACCCCCTGAAGCTTTTGCGGAACCTCCCGATGTGTCATCCTGAGGGCTTGTAATGAACCGCCCCAATACGAAGCGATTTTGACGACTTGTCATCCTGAGCGCAGCGAAGGATCTTCTTGCGGGGATCGAGCGTCGCAAGATGATCCTTCGCTGCGCTCAGGATGACACCCTGGCGTCACTCTTCACTCTTCACTCTTCAAGGCGTTTCCCCCGCACCCACGAACACCGGTTCTATGTCGACTGGAATATCCACCAGTCGCGCGATGACTTCCTTCATCTCGGGACTCGCGACACCATACTTGTTCACGAGCGTCTCGGCTCGCGCGAAGTCTCCAGTCGCCTCGATCATGAGCAGCTCGTTTGCCAGGGAACGGGTCGCCTCTTCCATCTTCGCAAAGTCGACGCGGAAGCGGCCGTCATTCGCGGGCACGATTCCACCTTTCTCCCGGAACCAGTTCCACTGAATCGCATTGCCCCTTCCGTGCGCGGAGTCGATACCGAATCGAAGGCTTCGGTACATCACGCCGGCGTTCGTGGCGAACATCGTCTCGCGATCGAAAGCCGTCATGAGGCCTTCATCCATCGCGTACATGAGGTTCCACAGCCCGAGGACGTCCGCTTTGGCTTCCTCGATGGTGGAGTAAAGATTCTTCAGAAGCAGCCGCGCTTCCACGCGCGCCCCTCCGCCCGGCGGAGTGATGAGCCCCGGTCCGACACCATGCGACAACTCGTGAAAGAGAACGTGGTTGAAGAAGGCATCGAACGTGACGAGATTCAACTGCGAGCTGTCGAGGACCCTCGCGGCGATCGGCTGTCCACTCTGCTGGAACTTCGCCTCCATCACGTTCTTGAGCAGGACCATTTTCGATCCCTTTGCCTCGCGCACTTTCTCGTCATTCGGCAGGTTGAACGCCGCCGTCTGCACTCCACGCCGCGCGTCTCCTGCCGTGAAGACCTCCTGCACCACTTTGATGGGCGAATCGGTACCGCGGTTCGGGTTCTTGTGCTCGTCCGGGATCGGCAGATTGCGCTCCATCGAGGGCAAATGCTTCGAATAGAGCGCCAGCTTTTCTGTTTCCGGCTTGTCGACCACAGTGATGAACGACTCGAACGAAGCCTTGTAGTTAAAGAGGTCGTCTTCGTAAACCTCATACGGACCGATGATCACCTCGATGTCCGAGTCGAGATCCATCCATGCGACGTCGCTATCGAAATAGTCGTTTGACGAAAACGAGGCGACGAGCTTCGTCAGATAGTTCCGCAGCGACTCGTTCCCAGTCATCGCCGCCGCTTCAGTGAGCAGCTTTCCGGCAGGATCGAGGTGCTCTTTGTAGTACGTCGAGTACGGAATTGCGACCAGCCGATCGCCCTCTCTGCGGATCACGGTGAAGAGCCCCTGGAAGCTTTCCTTGTCGCCGGGATTTGCAGCGATCCACGCTTCGAGCTCTTCTTTGGTCAGATCTTCCGGATAGAAGCCGGCGCCGGCAGGCTTCGGTCCGACAGCGATGAAGGGCTCATCTTCTTTCAACCGATCCCATGGACCCTTCATGTTCTCGAAGTAAGCCAGGGCAGGTGACGTACCGCCGGCGCGGAGCTGCTCATGCCACGCGGGATTCTTCTCTGAGACCTGCCGGTAGAAGATCGCGTCCATGTGGCGCGACGCTTCGATGAGTTTCGCCAGGACCTCTTTTTCCCGGTCGTCGAGGAGAGTCCGGTCGTAGTCGATGACCGTCCGCGGTAGCTGGCTTCTCCGCTGTTCGATGTCGGGTGCGACCTCGAACGCCCCTGCTGTCGCGGGAGCCGTGGTTGTCGCAGCGGGCTGCTCGTCTGCCTTGCATCCCGCCATGAAGATGACGAGAACGATCGATCCAATTGAGAGTGCTTTCAAGATTCCTCCGTCGTCTGCCCGAAGCCGGCAGGTAAACCAGTGTCGGCACATTCTCTACTCTTTCGCCGCTCTCGGCGGTGAATATAACGTGAACGCCCGACCCCGATGCTCCATCTGGCAAGTTGCGTTCCCCTCTGCTATCGTCACTTCAAGGAGCGAGCAGGCTTGATTGTTCAATGTCCCAGTTGCCAGTCGCGATATCAGTACGACGACGAGCGGTTCGAGCGGAAGCCTTCGCGCAAGCTCCGCTGCTTCAAATGCAGCCAGATCTTCGAGATCATCAATCCGGCGTGGGCGGCTACCGGTCCAAATCCCGACGTCGACGATACGGCATCGCATAAGCGCCTCGGCGTGCTCGACCGGGATGAGGTCGACGAAGAGCCCGAGGAAAAGCCGAAGCGTCCCCGCAGACGGCGGCACGAAGCGCCGGCCACAGCCATCGTCCCCGAAGGGGATCCGAAGATGCCGGCCGGGCTGCGATTCTCAGTGGCAGTGATCAGCGGTCCGGACTCCGGAAAAGTCTTCCGGATCGAGAAGCCGAATATCGTGATCGGCCGCTCCAACGGAGATCTTGCGCTGACGGACACCGAAACGTCGCGCTCGCATGCGGCGCTCGTGGTCTACGAAAACACGATCATGCTGGAAGATCTCGACTCTACCAATGGAACGTTTCACAAGGGTAAACCGCTGATCGAATCGATCCCGCTTCACAATCATTCAGAGTTTCGGGTCGGAAACACTACACTGATGCTGATCGTCACGCGCGAATAAGCGACACGAGATCAGACCGGAAGCGTCGTTTCTACCCCGATGGCCACTCGACAAGCGGACAGGAGCCGCAACAGCCCTTTCTCTGCAAGGCATTCATTTGCCGCGGAGATCGCCACGCTTTTCCGTTACCGCCAGTTGATTCTCACGCTGACGGCGCGTGACCTCAAGGCGCGCTATCGCGGATCGGTCCTGGGATTTTTCTGGTCGCTGGCGAATCCGCTGATGCTGCTGGGCGTCTATACGCTGGTATTCACCAGGTTTTTCCCCCGGCCGGACATTACTCCCTACGCCCTTTTCCTCTTCGCCGGAATCCTTCCCTGGACATTCTTCTCGGGATCGATCATGGAGAGCACGACCTCGATATCGAGCAATGCGGGTCTGGTCAAGAAGGTGATGTTTCCGGCCGAAGCGCTGCCTCTCGTGGTCGTGATCTCCCATCTTGCCCACTTCGCTCTCGCACTGCCGATACTGCTGGCCGCCGCGCTCCTGTCGGCGCTCCTGGGAAAGTCGCATCTCGGGCTCTCCATCCTCGCGGTTCCGCTCATCATGTTCCTGCAGACGGTATTCATCGCGGGGCTGGCGCTGACCATCTCGTCGGCATCGGTCCTGTTCCGCGACCTGCGCGACCTTGTGGCAAACCTCATGCAGCTCGGCTTCTTTCTCACACCGATCATCTACTCGGTTTCGTCAATTCCATCCCGGGGGATCCGCACGGTGCTGATGCTGAATCCGATGACATCCTTCGTAGTCGCCTACCAGAAGATTTTCTTCTACGGACAATTGCCAGGCGTTTCCGAGACGCTCCTCATGCTGTTCTTCTCTGCTGCCTCGCTTGCGGTCGGGTTCATCGTGTTCGACCGGCTTCGAGACACGCTTGCGGAGGCGATCTGACCACCGCGCTCTCCATCCGCGAGGTGTCGAAAAGCTACAGGCTCTTCGGCCGTCGCTCGCAGTTTCAGACGCTCAAGAGCGCGCTGCTCAAACGCGACATGAAGGCGTCCGACGAGTCGTCCGTGCGCGCGCTCTCGGATATCACCTTCGATGTGGACAAGGGCGAATCATTCGGGATCATCGGACGCAATGGATCGGGCAAGTCGACACTGCTGAAGCTGATCTCGGGCATCCTCAAGCCGACAACCGGATCACTCGTCGTCGATGGCCGGATCTCCGCGCTGATCGAGCTCGGCGCCGGTTTTCACCCCGAGATCACCGGCAGGGAGAACATCTACATCAACGGCATCATGCTGGGACTCACCCGACGAGAGATCGACCGCAAGTTCCCCCACATTGTAGAGTTCGCCGACATCGGCGAATACCTGGATGAACCGGTCAAGACCTATTCGTCCGGTATGTACGTCCGACTCGGTTTCGCTGTGGCCGTCCACGTTGATCCGGACATCCTGCTCATCGATGAAGTTCTCGCCGTAGGCGACGAGGAGTTCTCGCAAAAGTGCATCGCGAAGATTCAGGAGATGAAGTATCGAGGCGTGACGATGCTGTTCGTCACCCACCAGCTGGACCTCGTCCGGAATCTCTGCGACCGCGCATTGTGGCTCGACCATGGGACGGTCGCGGGCATCGGCGATCCGATCCGTGTGGTCGACGCATATCTCCAGCGAGTGTCCGGGACCGAGCTCGCTCCCGTTGCGGACGAGGACGAGGAGAACGAAGAGGAAGATGATGGGGACAGCGAAGACCTCGAGAGGGAAGAGCGCTGGGGCTCGGGAGAAATCCTGATTCCGCGTGTGTTACTGACCGATCCGGACGGAAACGAGCTCGTGGCCGTGGGAACGGGGACTCCGGTTACCGTCGAGCTCGAAGTGAAAGTCAAAGAGCCGCAGACGGATTTCGTCTTCGGCATCGGGATCTATCACGCCGACGGCACGTGCGTGTACGGTACGAATACCGAGCTCGAAGGGTGGCTGCCCCTGCGCATAGAGACAGATGGCGTCGTGAAGTTCGTGATCAGCACGCTCGACCTCGTGGCCGGATCTTACCGGCTGGACATTGCGGTCCACTCACGCAACGGCCGTGCCTTCGACTATCGTCGCGGAGTCGTGCGCTTCGTCGTCGGCTCGCGCATTCATGATGTCGGCGTCTACCGGCCAAAGCATGAGTGGAAGTTCGAGGGCGGCATTTCATTCAAGTCGGTGGATGTGCTGTCCCGCAACGTTCCGGCACCGATGGCCGAGTACATCAAGGACAACGAGCAGGCCGCTCCCGCATATAAGAAACGGCGTCCGAGGCGCAGGAAGACCGAGCCGTAGCGAGAAGGGTTTTCTCAGAACCTCACTGGGGTGGCGACGCTTTCCCTGGCGGTGTCTCGTCCCTTGGCAGCATGTAGATGATCTCGCCTTCCTTCGACATCCCGAGATCTTCCCGCGCAATCTTTTCCACGATGAACGTCGAGCTCTTGAGGCTCTCGATCTCCCGCTCGAGACGCTCGTTCTCTCTTCGCAGAACTTCGATGTCCGTTTCGAGTTTCTGAACGGTCGCGCGCGAGCGCTGCAGCTCCGAGATCCCCTGCTCGCTGAATACGAAGGAGATGAGGAAGATCACAGTCAGGATGCTCGAGAGGAGCACGACGACTTTCAGCGTGACCTTAGTCGACCGCCGGGGCTCGCGAGCAGAAACTGCCGGGTTCAAGATGACGACAGTGTCCGGAGATCGGAGAAAAGTGTCAAGCCGCCCGCCCGCCCGGTTGTGGGTTCTGAGTTCTGGGTTCTGGGTTCTGGGTTCTGGGTTCTGGGTTCTGGGTTCTGGGTTCTGGGTTCTGGGACGGTATCATCTTCGGATGCCGCGATTCGCCATCCGCAGCAGTCGTGTTGTCACGCCCTTGTCCGTAGAGCCGGCTTCTGTTCATGTCCGTGACGGAGTGATCGAGCGGATCTCGTCCTTCGATGACTTGGGCGACGTGGGCCACGTCGTCGACTGCGGCGATGACGTGATTATGCCGGGCATTGTCGACTCCCACGTCCACGTGAACGAGCCCGGAAGGACCGAGTGGGAGGGTTTCGAGAGCGCAACGCGGGCGGCTGCTGCGGGCGGTGTCACGACGATCGTCGACATGCCGCTCAACAGCATCCCGCCGACGACTTCCGTTCGGCATCTCGAGGAAAAGATCGCGGCGCTCGAGGGCAAGTGTCATGTCGATGTGGGACTCTGGGGAGGTTCTATCCCGGGTAACTCCGGCGAGCTCCGATCGATGCTCGCCGCCGGCGCGCTCGGATTCAAGTGTTTTCTCGTCGATTCAGCTGTGGAAGAGTTCCCCCACGTCGACGCCGCAGAGCTCGAAGCCGCGATGAAAGCTCTCCGCGGAACCGGAGCTCCGCTCCTTGTGCACGCAGAGCTGGCCGGGCCGATCGAGTCTGCAACACCCGCCGGGACTCCCGTCAGCTACCGTCACTACCTCGAGTCACGCCCGGCAGCAGCGGAGGTCGAGGCCATCGAGCTCGTCGCGCGAATCTGTGGCATCACCGGCGCGCGCGCGCACATCGTTCATCTGTCCGCAGCCCAGGGGCTGGAAGTCATCCGGAAGGCTCGCACCTCGGGTGCTCTCATCTCCGCGGAAACGACGCCCCACTATCTCCACCTTCATTCCGCCTCGATTCCCGACGGAGCGACCGAGTACAAGTGCGCGCCGCCGATCAGAGGCGCTGCCAACCGCGAACGGATCTGGGCAGGACTTGCGGAAGGCATCATCGCGATGATCGTCAGCGATCACTCACCTTGCGCGCCGGAGCTCAAGCAGCAGGAGCGGGGGGACTTTGCTGCTGCCTGGGGTGGGATCTCATCGGTGCAGTTCCTGCTGCCGGTCGTCTGGACGGAGGCGAGGGAACGTGGGCACGAGCTCATGGCATTGAGTCGCTGGCTCTCCGCCGCACCGTCCGAACTCGCAGGGCTTGATGATCGCAAAGGACGGCTGGCGACCGGTCTCGATGCGGATCTTGTCGTCTGGAGCCCCGAGGAGACCTTCACAGTGACTGCCGACGCCATTCACCACCGTCACAAGCTCACGCCATACCTCGGCGAAACCCTCCACGGAGTTGTGAAACAGACATGGGTTCGAGGTGTGCGGGTTCATGCAGACGGGACGTTCGGCCCCCCGTCAGGTCGTTGGCTGCGAGGACGGAAGAACGGGGATGGCCGGTTGCATTCCCCTCTCCCCGTGTGAACGGGGAGAGGGGTCAGGGGTGAGGGGCCGCGGAGGCAATTCAAATGCAGCCGACTGGCAGGAGAAGCGGCAAGCTCCAAACGCCCCTCTCCCGGCGCGCGACGATCTTGCAAGCCCTCAGTGTCTGCGTGAACGCCGCGCGCCACCCTCTCCCCGACTTCGCGGGGAGAGGGAGAGTACGAAGGCCTCGCATCCTGACATTCGAGATAACAAGCCCCTATCCCTTCCTCTGTTACTCTTTGCCACGCATGAATGACTTTCGTGAACTGATCGATCTTGCCGCCGAATCACTGGGTGGCGCGGTGCTCTATGCGAACGACGATTTCTTCGCGGAGAAGGAGAATCTGCTTCACGCCGCGGCTCCCGTCTGGAAAGAACATGAGTACACCGATCGCGGTAAGTGGATGGATGGATGGGAGAGCCGTCGCAAGCGCGCGCCCGGCCACGACTTCGCCATCATCCGCCTCGGACTGCCGGGAGTCGTTCGCGGTGTCGTTGTCGATACGAGCTACTTCCGAGGCAACTATCCCGAGGCATGTTCGATCGAGGGATGCTTCGCTGCCCCTGATTCCGACGTCGAATCGCTGCTGTCGGGAGAGTGGTTCGAGCTTCTTCCGAAATCAGGTTTGTCAGGTGACAGCCAGAATCTGTTCGAGATCGAAACTCCATGGACGGTGACACACCTCCGCTTCAACATCTTTCCGGATGGCGGGGTCGCGAGGCTCAGAGTTCACGGAGAAGTGGTGCCCGACTGGAAGCGCGGTGGAGGACTCGGAAACGAGATCGACCTGGCGGCCGCGGAACATGGCGGTGAGGTCCTCACCTGCAGCGACATGTTCTTCGGCTCGAGGCAGAACCTCATCATGCCCGGCCGCTCCATGAACATGAGCGGTGGATGGGAGACGAAACGGCGGAGGGGGCCGGGGCATGACTGGGCGATCGTCCGGCTCGCAACGGAAGGCGAGCTGCGCCGCATCGAGATCGACACGAATCACTTCAAGGGGAACTATCCCGACACCGCATCAATCGAAGGAACCAGCACCAGCGATACGGATCTGACCGGCGCCGAATGGACCGAAGTCCTTCCCTGTACGAAGCTGCAGGCCCACACCCGGCATCTCTTTGCTGACGAGCTGACGAATCGCGGCCCTTTCACACATCTTCGTCTCAATGTCTTTCCCGACGGAGGTGTAAGCAGACTGAGGGCTCATGGCGTGGCGACGAGTGCAGGAATGGAATCGCAGGTCGTGCTTCGCGTCAACAGCCTTCCCGATCCACGCATGGAGTTGCTCGCATGCTGCGGCTCGAATGTGTGGGCGGACGGCGTTGCGGCAGCGCGACCATTCAAAAGCTGGGAAGATCTCACGGCCAGAGTTGACGCAATCTGGTGGAACGCGGGGCGCGAAGCATGGCTCGAGGCGTTCCGCGCGCACCCTCGCATCGGCGAGCGCTCGACATCGCAACGATGGGCATCGCGCGAACAGGCAGGAACGAACGTCGCGTCTGATGAAACCCTCGCAGCCCTCGCATCAGGCAATCGCGAATACGAGGAGCGCTTCGGCCACATCTTCATCATCTGTGCGACGGGCCGGCCGGCCGAGGAGATGCTCGCGGAGCTGTGGCGGCGTCTCGAGAATACGGTCGATGAAGAGCTGAAGGTTGCGGCGGAAGAACAGCGGAAGATCACGCATCTGAGACTGAGGAAGCTGGTGACCGGATGAGCGGAATCACGACGCACGTACTCGATACATCGATCGGCCGACCCGCCGCAGGCGTCAGGATCCGGCTCCAGACACGCGAAGGATCGGATCACTTCAAGACCATCGGAGAGGGCTCGACCGATGACGATGGACGGCTGCGAGGGCTTCTCGGCGACCAGCCTCTCCGCCAGGCAAGCTACCGCCTGATCTTCAACATCAAGGAGTATTTCGCGCAAAGCGGACGTGAGACGTTCTTTCCCGAAGCGACGATCACCTTCGAGATCACCGACGCATCGCAGCACTACCACGTCCCGCTGCTGGTGAGCCCGTTCGGGTATTCGACGTATCGGGGAAGCTGATTCCGCCCGCCCACACGGTTGTGGGTTGTGCACGCCCGTATCCGCCCGCCCTCCCGGTTGTGAGTTGTGCCCTCCCGCCCGCACGGTTGTGCGTTGTGAGTTGCCGCCCGCCCCCTCCGTTGTGGGTTCGTGGTTCTGGGTTCTGGGACAGACCCGCCCAATAGCGTGTCATCCTGAGCGAAGCGAAGGATCCCCTCAGGACTCGCTCGCTGGAAGCAGGCAGGGGATCCTTCGCTTCGCTCAGGATGACACTTTCTCGCCCTTAACATTGCCAGGGGGGGACGGAACTCAGAACCAGAACCGGGTGTGCGGGGGAGCTCACAACCCACAACCGGCGGTGTGGGCGCGTGTGCACAACTCACAACCGGGCGGGCGGCCGTGATTTCATAATTTTCACAAACGAGCGGCTGCGCAGTTCTTCGAGGGTCAGACCTGTGACGAGCGCTTCCTCTTCCGTGATCGCCCCGCAGTTCACCCCGCGAAGGAAGTAGTTGAGCAGTCCCTGTCCCGTCGCAGCATCGTCGAACACGTCGCCGACGAGCGTCGCCTGCCCCGCCTTATCGATGAAGTTGCGGAGCCGTCCGGTGGCCGCCTCGAGACCCTCGATGAAGAACGCATAGACGGCGGCGTACCTCGTCGGGAGCTGGGCCGGATTCAGATCCCAGCCCTGGTAGTACGCGTTGATCAGAGAGTGGCGGATGTGATCCGTATGCAGCCGCCACGCGCGATGGACGCTCTCGCGATTCTCACGAACCTGATCGGCAGTCAACGGACTCTCAGCCGTTCCGCGATGCGGCGCGATCGGCATGATGTTCGTGGCGCCGTCCGAAAGCCACAATCCCGTGCCCGCATAGGCAACCTGCATCATGTTCCGTGCAAAGTCGCACATCGGATGATCCATTCGCTGATGCGCAGCTGTGATGTTGCAGCTCGCCGTGTAATCGTACGTTCCAAAGTGCGCCGCGACTGCCCTGCCTCGGGCAGCTTCGAGAAACAACGGCAGATTTGACCCGCCCTGAGCATTGATGATCGACTGCGTCGTCTCGATCATGAACTCCAGCTTGAGTGAGCCCGCTTCCAGTGCAAGCCTTCGTTCCAGCTCATCGAACAGGTCTGCAAGCAACGACACCTGCTCGGGCAGCTGAATCTTTGGAAGCGTCACGACGAAACCCGACGGCAGCTTTCCTCCCGAGTGATTCACAAGACTCGAAAGAAAGATGTCGAGCGTCCGGATGCTACGGCGCATCAGCTCATGACTGAACGGTTTGATGCGGATTCCGATGAACGGCGGCAGAGTGCCCGCGCTCATGCCGTCCGCGATCTCTTTTCCGGCCGCGGCGGCGTGGCCATCCTCTTCATCGTCAGGACGATTGCCATACCCATCCTCGAAGTCGACGCGAAAGTCCTCTACCGCCTCCCGGCGCAGCTTCTCCACAACGCGCGAGTAAACGGTGTACGCGAGCCACGCCGGCTCACTGACGATCCTGACGGCGCCGGAATCCCTCTCCAGGCTGCCGAGCAGCGATTTCGATTCCGCGAGACCTTCGGGCAACGAATCTGATCCCGTGAGCCCTATGGCTCTTGCGAACGTGAAGGGGTCCGGCGCGTACTCGTTCAAAGCTCGAAGCGCGAGAGCTCCGAGCTTCACCGTCGTGTCCGACTTGAACAGCTGCGCGCCGCCGTAGACGGTATGCACCGGTTGCCGGTCACCCGAGTCGCCGGGAAAGCGCTTTGCGAACGCCTCGAGAGCGCGTTCAAGTGGACGCGCTGAGCTATCGATGTCCTCGGTGTTGAGGGTCTGCTTTGCTGCGACGTCAGCCATGTAGTCCTCACGGAAATGAAGAATTTAGAATTCAGAATTCAGAAAACGGCTCCTTTTCTGAATTCTGAATTCTCAATTCTAAATTCGTCTCATCGGTTCCGCAGAACAGAGGCCGCGGCGAAACCAGCCAGGATCACGCCCCCGAGAACGATGAGGCTGTTCTGGCTCCCGTAGGTTGCGACCGGAAAGTGGCTGCTGATCATGATCAGAACCACCGGAACGACCATGAAGCTGTTGTGTTTCGAGCGTCCTTTTGCGCGATCTGCCAGCCACTGTTCCGGCTCACGATCTTCCATCGCCGCTGCGATGAGACGCCGCTGAGCAGGAAGAATCCGCATCCAGACATTCGCGGTCATCGCAGTCCCCATGATGGCACCAACCTGAAGCCACGCGGCGCGCGAGCTGAAAAGCATCATCGACCCGTACGCAAACACCATCAGCAAAGCGAACGACACGACCCCTGCAGCGAGTCCGTTCTTCCCAATTGGTGACATCCAGAGGGCGTCGTAGACGAACCAGCCCACAACCAGGAGCGCAACGCTCGCTCCGATTGACGCGGTCAGCGAGAGCGGTGAGTCCGCATCAATGAGCAGGCCGCCAAGGTAGTAAACGATGACCATGAGCAGCGCGCCGGTGATCCACGTGATCGCCGCCTCCCAGCGGAACCAGTGCAGCGTGCGCGAGAGCTCAGGCCGCGTCTGCTTCTCGACGACGTAGAAGCCTCCGCTGTGCACCATCCAGACCGCGCCCCCTTCTTTCGGATCATGCAGACGTGCGTCGAGCCACATGAAGAGCCACGTCTGCCCGATCCAGAGAATCGCGGCGAAGACGTGCGCCCACCGAAAAATGAGGTTGAGCCACTCCTGAATGGTGTAGTTCATGGCGGGGGGGACTATAGCAAAGTGGGAGGGATGGATGGTGGATAAAGGGTACGGAATGTTGAATGTTGAATGCTGAATGTTGAATTGGGTTACCGGTCTTCATTCAACATTCAAAATTCACAATTCAACATTCAACATTGGCTTTCTCTGAGCTGACTACGAACTAAAGTTAGCGCGTATGCCTCGGAGGGCCCTGCCACATGCATCACCCAGCGTACTTCGCCAGCTTCATCACGATCTCTTCGTTTGTGGCTGGCAGCATCAGCTGAACGGGTACTCCTCCCGAGGTGAATGAGATAGCGTGTTTGATCGCGGTCCACACCGAGATAGCGAGCAGCAGCGGCGGCTCGCCCGTCGCTTTGCTTCCCGCGATGTTCACGGGATTCTCGATATCGAGATAGTCGACGTTGAAGACCTCGGGCACATCGTGAATGTTCGGAATTTTGTACGTGGTCGGCGAGTGCGACAGTAGCTCGCCTCGCTCAGAGTAGACGAGGCTTTCCGTCGTCACCCACCCCACTCCCTGAATGAACGCTCCCGTCATCTGACCACGATCGATACCGGGATTGATCGGCTTGCCGATATCCATCAGGACGTCCGCGCGCACCACTTTCACTTCGCCGGTGAAGCGATCGATGAGAACCTCGGATGCGGCACATCCCTGGGTGAAATAGCGAAACGGATTGCCCGTTCCAGTAGACCAGTCCCAGTCGATTCCAGGAGTCGCGTAAAAGCCGTGCTCTCCGAGACTGACCCGGCGAAGGTAAGCCTCCCAGACGACTTCCTGAAACTTCAGCCGACGTGCGTCATTGCTCTCGTCGAATACGAAGCCGTCCTCGAACACGATCTTTTCGCTGTCTGAATTATCCCCGTCAGCGAGCATCTCCGCCGCAACCCCTGAGAGTCGTTCGCGAAGCCGGTTACATGCGTCGATGGCAGCGCTGCCGTTGAGGTCTGCGCCGCTGGATGCTGCCGTCGCCGACGTATTGTTGTTCTTCTCCGTGGAGGTGATCATCACGAGCACCTCCTCAGCTTCGAGTCCGAATGCCCCGGCCACGAGCTGACGGATCTTTGTGTTCACGCCCTGACCCATTTCCGTGGCTCCAGTCGAAACCTGGATGGTTCCATCGAGATAGATGTTCACCAGTGCGTTCGCCTGATTGAGGAATCGGGTGTTGAACGAGATCCCGAACTTGACCGCTGTAAGCGAGATACCTTTGAGGTGAGTCAGCGACGAATCGTTGAACTTTGCGATCTCTTCGCGACGCGTCCGATAGTCCGATCGCCGGGTGAGCTCATCGAACAGCACCGGTAGGTTGTTGTGGTGCACCACCTGGCCGTATGGCGTGCTGTTGCGCTCGCCGTTACCGTAGCAGTTGCGAAGCCGCACTTCGAGCGGGTCGATGTTCAGAACCACGCCGATGTCTTCGATGATGCTTTCGATCGTCGCCACACCCTGCGGTCCTCCGAACCCTCGGAACGCCGTATTCGGCGGGGTGTGCGTCCGGCAGACTCTGCCTGCGATCCGCGCATGCGGGATGTAGTACGCATTGTCGACATGCGTCATCGCCCGTCCCATGACCGCAGTCGACAGGTCAGCGTAGGCGCCGCCGTCGGAGAACATCTGCACCTCGAGTGCGGTTATCTCTCCCTGCTCGCTGAATCCGACTTTGTACCGGTTCTGGAAGGGATGACGTTTGCCGGTCACCTGCATGTCATCGTCCTTGTTGAAGACGATGCGCGCGGGACGTCCGGTCTTCTGCGCGACGAGCGACGCCATCGCAGCCGGGTGCGTCGCCTGGCACTCCTTGCCGCCGAACGCGCCTCCCATCCGTTTCGTCTCGCAAACGACTTGATTCAGTTTCAGTCCGAGGAGATGCGCGATGACGTGCTGCACCTCGCTGGGGTTCTGTGTCGATGAGTGGATCCGGATGGCGCCGAGCTCGTCGGGAAACGCAATCGCCGCCTGCGACTCGAGGTAGAAGTGGTCCTGGCCTCCTGAAACAAACGTGCCTTCCAGCACGTGCGCAGCGGCAGCAAGCCCCGCTTCAACGTCGCCTCGCTTGATCACGAGAAGATCGCCGATGAATTCCTCGCGGGCAATGGCCTCATCGATCGTGAGAATCGGCGGGAGCTCTTCGATGTCGACCGACACCAGACGGCGGGCAAGTTTTGCCGCCGCTTTGGTCTCAGCGGCGATGACGACGATCGGCTGGCCCATGAAGACAACCGTCTCCTCCGCCAGCAACAGCTCATCACCGATGATCGGGCCGAAACGATTGTTATGAAGGTCTGAAGCCGTGTACAGCCCAACGACCCCGGGCACCGCGGCCGCTGCAGCAAGATCGACTGAAAGGATCCGTCCGTGAGACACAGGGCTCGGATAGAAGTCGACGAACAGCTCGTTGCGCGCCGGGCTGATGTCGTCGACATAGAGCGACTCACCGGTCACATGACCGGCCGCGGAATCGTGTGGGATGTCTCTGCCTACGATGGACATTGGATCTGTATCCCCGCCTGGGCCAGGCCGAATCGTCTCGAGTCAACGGCGAACGAACGGCTGTCATCCTGAGCGGACTGTGTGAAAACTGCCGAAGTGTCATCCCGAGCGTCGAGCGAGGGATCTGGGTGGGGGCCCCTTGCTCGAAAAGTCATCGATCTGCGTGCATTTTCGTCCCATGGACCACTGCCCAGATCCCTCGCTCGACGCTCGGGATGACACCGCGGGTTATGACACAGCCTCGCTTCGCTCAGGATGACACCTCCTCCGTTAACTTGAGCCATCGGCGTCAGGCCGATGACCCGATCTTCCGGGACCCTTCGCTGCCTCGTAATAGAACTTCAGCATGATGTTTTCCGCCAGCTGTGCGCGGAACGCCGCTGACCCCCGCACGTCCGAGATCGGCGTGATCTCTTCGTGCGCCAGCCGTCCCGCCGATCTGAATGTCTCCAGCGTAAAGACGTTACCCTCGAGAAACTTCTCGGTTCTGGGAAGACGCAATACCGTGGGCCCGACCCCTCCGTACGCAATTCGAGAGCTCTCGATGCGATCACCGACGAGCTCCAGCCGAATCGCCGCCGTCATCGTAGAGATGTCGAGATTCTTCCGCCGGGATACCTTGTAGAGTTTCAGAATTCCGCTGCCTTCGGCGTCAGGAAGCGGGATCAGAATGCGCGCGATGATCTCGTCATCGCGGAGATCGAGTTTCTTGTATCCCAGGTAGAACGCGGCGATCGGGACCTGCCGTCTGCCTGCGATTCCCGCCAGCTCCACCAGAGCATCCATGACGTAGAGAAAAGGCAGCGAATCGGCGATCGGCGATGCGTTCGCGACATTTCCAGCCAGCGTTCCGGCGTACCGGATCTGGGGAGCTCCGAAGAGCTCGAGGATCTCCCCGAATTCGGGAACCCTCTCGCCGATCATCTCATCGAGCTGCGCCAGGGTGACGGTCGCTCCCACGGAGAGAATCCCGTCCTCGATCGCGAGATGCCCGAGCTCCGACACATTCGTCAGGTTCATCACCACTGGAGGGTCGAAGCCACGTTTATTGTGCTGTACGACGACGTCCGTGCCGCCCTGGACGATCACCGCCCCGGGATGATCCCGTCTGAACCGCACCGCCTCGTCGATCGAGAACGGAGCGAAAAACTTCCGGCCTTCGTCCTCCACCAGAAGGGTCTGGCCGGAGCTCTCGCGCAGCGCTTCAATCAGGGGACCGGCGGGATACATCTCCGCCATCGGCCTGACGGCAGCGTGATCGACGGACAGACCGGCCCTTATGATCGGCTCGTAGCCGGTGCAGCGGCAGAGATTTCCGGTGAGCGCCTCGCGGACGGACTTCTCTGTCGGCTTTCCGTCCGACTCGTACATCGCACACATCGCAACGATGAATCCCGGCGTGCAGTAGCCGCACTGTGCTCCGTGGCAGCGCACCATGGCATCCTGAACGGGATGGAGAGCGCTGCTCGAGCCGAGACCTTCGACAGTGACGATGTGCGTACCGTGGATCTGGTAGAGAAACTGAATGCAGGAATTGATCGGACGATAGGAGATTTCTTCGCCTTCAACGCGGCCGACCAGCACGCTGCATGCCCCGCAGTCGCCCTCTTCACAGACGATTTTCGTTCCCGTAGCGCACATTCGGTAGCGCAGAAAGTTGGCTACCGTTTCGAAAACGGCCTGTCCGGAAATCGTGAACGGCTTTCCGTTGACAAAGAAGAATACCGAGCCGGACATGGGTGTGTGGATGGTATCAGAGGCTCCCCTATATAATCATCGGATGAAACGGGATCAGCCCTCCAACCCCCTGAGCGAGCGTTACGCCTCGCGTGAAATGGCAGCGATCTTTTCTCCTCACTTCAAATACTCCACCTGGCGACGGCTCTGGGTCGCCCTCGCGGAGGCTCAGCGTGAGCTCGGACTGCCGATCGAGGCCGGGCAGATCGAGGAGCTCCGCGCCTGGATCGACGAGATCAATTACGCCGATGCCGAACGGCGTGAGCGGGAAGTCCGGCACGATGTCATGGCGCATATCTACGCGTACGGCGTCCAGGCTCCCCTCGCCAAAGGGATCATTCACCTGGGAGCAACCTCGGCTTACGTCACTGACAACGGTGACCTTCTTCAGATGGCCGAAGGGATGAAGCTGTTCCGCGCGAGACTCGTGAATGTCATTGCGAAGCTTCGCGCGTTTGCGATGCAATGGCGAGAGCTTCCGACGCTCGCATTCACCCATTTTCAGCCGGCGCAGCTGACTACGGTCGGCAAACGAGCGGTTTTGTGGCTTCACGACCTGCTGCTCGACTACGAAGAGCTCGTCGTCCGGCAGGAAACGCTCCGGTTTCTCGGAGTGAAGGGCGCGACAGGAACTCAGGCTTCGTTTCTCGAGCTGTTTCATGGTGACTCGGCAAAGGTTGGCCGTCTCGAAGAGCTCGTCGCGGCAAAGATGGGTTTTTCGCAGTCGTATCCCGTTTCGGGACAGACCTACACGCGAAAGATCGACTCGCAGGTCGTGAACATGCTGGCCGGTTTCGCTCAGTCCGCTTCGAAGTTCGCGTACGACATGCGCCTGTTGCAGCATCTTCATGAGATCGAGGAGCCGTTCGAGACAGACCAGGTCGGCTCCTCGGCGATGGCCTACAAACGCAATCCGATGCGCGCGGAACGGATCGATGGACTGGCACGCCACCTGATTGTGCTGATGCAGGACCCGGCGATGACGGCAGCGACTCAGTGGTTCGAACGGACACTCGACGATTCCGCGAATCGCAGGATTGCAATTCCCGAGGCGTTCCTCTGTGCCGATGCGATCGCGCTACTCTACGACAACATCGTTTCAGGTCTCGTGGTGCACCAGGAAGTGATCGCCGCAAATGTCCGACGCGAGCTTCCCTTCATCGCGACGGAGAACCTGATGATGGAAGGCGTCCAGCGGGGAGGTGACCGCCAGGTCCTCCATGAGCGGGTGAGAATCCATTCTCAGGAAGCGGCGGGACGCCTGCGATCGGGATCTCAGGACAACGATCTGTTCGATCGGATCTCGGGAGACCCGCTCTTCGGAATCGACCGGGAGGCGATCGACCGGATGACCCGCCCTGAAGATTACGTCGGGCTGTCGTCAGTTCAGGTCGAACGGTTCATCACCGAACAGATCGATCCGCTACTCGAGCGAGAGCGCGAATTGCTCACGACGAGCGCCGGCGAGGTCCGTGTCTGATGAGAGCCTTTCTGCCCGCGCTTCTTTCTGGACGGAGCTCGGCGCGCTTCGCACTGGCAACACTCTTGGTAATCGCTCAGGGTTGTATCTCCACGAGCGCGCCGTCTCGCAGCGATCCCGGGATCATCGCCGGGCTCGCCAGCTGGTATGGACAGGAGTTCTCCGGCAGGGCAACGGCAAACGGCGAGATCTTCGATCCGATGCTTCTGACAGCTGCACACCGCGAGCTGCCCTTCGGCACGCTCGTCGAAGTTCGCAATACCCGGAACAACCGCGCCGTCCAGGTGAGAATCAATGACCGTGGACCGTTCATCGGGAACCGAATCATCGACCTGTCATGGGCGGCAGCCGAGCAGATCGGCATGGTCGAGGCCGGAGTCGTTCCTGTCGAGCTGGTGATTGTTTCTCAGGCCGCGCCCCCCGGATCGACAGCACGGCGGACCACGCCTCCGATGGACGCTCCTCCACCTGCCATCCCTTTCCCGCTGCCGGACAGCTCGACAGCTGACGCTGATGCCGACGAAGTTGTCGTATCCGACATCGAAGTCATCGAGGTCAGGCGTGGCGAAGAAGTCAGGAAACGGGTGGGGGCCGACGGCATCTCGATCGAAGGAGGCTCCGCTCCTTCGATGGGAAGCACCAGATCTCCTTCCCGCGTCGTTCAGCCCTCACGTTTCGTCGTGCAGCTCGGCTCATTCCTGAACAGGGTCAACGCAGAGACACTCCTCGCCAGGGTTTCCCCTCTGGTTCGACCGGCATACGTCGAGCAGAGTGGGGAGCTCTACCGCGTCCGCGTCGGACCGTTCGATACGCGTGAGGCTGCGATCGAAGCGAGAGAGAGACTCGAGAGCGCAGGTTTCTCCGGCGTACTGATGACCGCCGAAGACCGCTGATTGAAGCGTGCGGCCTCAAAGGTATCCACAGCTGCCGCCGGATCGCAGGATTGAAGGCGTGTCATCCTGAGCGAAGCGAAGGATCCCCTGATTGCCCGAGGCAGAGAGCGAGTCCGGAGGGGATCCTTCGCTGCGCTCAGGATGACACCCGTTCGTTCGCCGCTAACTCAAGTCCATTGGCTCAGACCAGCTCAGCACCTGCGAAGAAGAAGTTGATCTCGATCTCCGCATTCTCCGGCGAATCGGAGCCGTGAATCGCGTTTCTCTCGATCGACTCGCCGAAGTCCTTCCGGATCGTTCCACTGTCCGCCTTCGACGGATCAGTGGCGCCCATGACTGCCCTGAGGTGAGGAACCGCGTCGGTTTCGCGCTCGAGTGCGGCCACAAACACGGGACCGGAGGTCATGTAGGAGACGAGATCCGGAAAGAACGGTCGCTCACGGTGAACCCCGTAAAAGGCCTCCGCCTGCGCCCTTGAGAGGTGGACCTTGCGAATTCCGAGGATTCTGAATCCCTCGCTCTCGAGACGTGAGATGATCCTGCCGAAATTGCCCTTCTCAACGGAGTCGGGTTTGATGATCGTGAAAGTTCTTGCCATGAATGATCCTTCCTGGTGGGGGTAGACTGAGGGTACAGCTTGCAGCGGCGGGGATTATACATGCACGCGAGAGCGACTCTCCTCTCGGTTAGAACGGAGCCGGAGCGACAGTACGGCGGGCACGATCGGTCACAGAATCGTCACATCAGGAACGAACCCCTGCGGGGGAGAATATTGACCGGCAGAATTAACAGCGCTCTCGAATCGTTTTCGTTCTTTCCTCATCTCCCGGACACTGTTCAATGTTTGAAACCACAGTCGTCGAATCGCGAAAGCGTCCCAGACGCGCAGGTGCTCTTGCGATTCTGCCTGTCTCGGTCGGGCTCCACGTTGCAGCGTTGGCAGGGGCGATTGCCACGACCGTGTGGGCTATCGATTTTCCGGCGACGGCTCCTTCTCAGATCGTGCTCTACACCCTTGCGGCACCGCTGCCGCCAATGCCACCGCCACCTCCGCCACCGGCGGGCTCGAGGCCGGTGACCAACCGGCCGGAGAAAGTTCCTGTCCGCGTGGACAACCTCGCACCCACGGTGATTCCCGATTACATCCCTGAAGTGCTTCCAGCCTCGACCGCGTCCGTGGCGGAGGTGTTCGACACTGAGCCCGGAGTTCTCTACGGAATCGAAGGAGGCGTCGAAGGCGGCGTGCTGGGCGGAATCGTTGGAGGAATGGCCGGCGGTGTTCTCGGAGGCGTCGTCAGCGATACACCTCCCGATATGGTCCGCGCCGAGTACGACGTTGCGGTTCCCAGATTCGTCTCGCAGATGTTTCCCGAGTATCCCGATGCCGCGCGGTGGCGAGGGATTCAGGGCCTCGTCGTCGTGGACTACATCATCGGGAAGAACGGCAATGTCAAAGACGTCATCGTGCTGCAGGAAGCGCATCCCCTGCTGGCAAAGGCAGCCGTCAAGGCGATCATGCGCTGGAGATTCAGGCCGACGGTTGTGAACGGCGAGCCGGTGGAAGTCATCCACAAGCTGTCGATCGTATTCCAGCTGGACTGATTCGACGGGATCAAGTCGACGCGTCAGCGCTTCCACGCCGCATAACCGCAATCGGCAGATCACCGACGATCTCCGTTCGTCTGTCGGGACCGATCGCGAGCGCGGTCAGCGGCGGGATGCCGATTCCCAGCGCGACCTCAGGCAGTGACATCAGGCGTCGCAACGCTTCGTCCTCCGACGGATCGAAACCGGTGACGATGGCGGACTCCGGCACAAGACCCAGTCCCTCGAGAGCTTCGCTGCTGACCCCTGCCGTCCAGGCGCCAAGCGTCGCCGCACCGGCACCGATGCCTGCGATCACCGCACCCTGATCAAGCGCGTCATGGAAAGCCGCCAGGAGGGGCGAGTCCTTCATGACCTCGAGCAAGGTCTCAGCCACGCCCCCGCCGAGGTAGATCATTCCGGCCGCGCGAACGCTCTCCAGATTCTTCCCTCGCCTTCCGTCTCGCTTCCGGTAAACCGGAATGTTGTGGACCTGAAGACTGTGGTTGAGCGTCGTGAGGTAGCTCGAGAAATGGACGCCATACTCGCTCGACCCCGAAGCTGTTGGAAGAAATGCCACGCTGCTTCGATCAGGCGGAATCTTCGAGATCAGGAACTCGTCGATCTCCTTCGTCTCACCGAACGAGAACTCCCCTCCGCCGATGAGAACGATCCAGCCTCTGGTGGCCGCGCCCGGAACCACAAGAGATTTCATTGTTCGGCGCGCTCTCTCATGACGCCTGCCACACCTCGGT
>JBGSYJ010000080.1:0-2241 GCA_041750915.1 Thermoanaerobaculia bacterium
ACGTCCGAGCGCATCTGCCTCGAGCTTCGCGACAAGCTCATTCTCTCCGCGGGCGACAAACCTGAGCAGCTCGCTCCCCGTCCCGCGTCGATCGACGACGACGTCGTTTCTGCGCTCGTCAACCTCGGGTACCGGGCGCCAAATGCCCAGGCCGCTCTCGACGCTGCGCGAAGACAGGGCGAAGCGGGCGAGGAGTTCTCGACGCTGTTGCGGGCCGCGCTTCGCCAATTGACGAAGTGATTATGGCCGGCAGGCTGTTGAGGTGGAGCGCAGGCGACCGGACCATCGTCTTCACTGCCGTCGCAGTCATTCTCATCACGGCGGGGCTCGGAGCATGGATGCAGCGTGGTGGCTCTCTCCCGTCGCAAAGCTTCTGCGTGAGTGTTCTCGTGTTCGGTCAGGAGTGTCCCGGTTGTGGATTGACGCGGAGCTTCGTGGCGATGGGAAGCGGAGACTTCGCTGGAGGGATTCTGCTCAATCCTCTCGGACCGGTACTGATCGCAGGCATCTTCGTGCTGCTCGTGATGAGGATCGTGAAGCTCTTCATCCCCCCGCGCGACGACTGGCATCGCGCCGATCTCGCTATCGCCGGAATCATGATCCTCGCGATGCTGGTGAGGATGGTCCAGTTCTACCTTTCTACGCCGTAGACGCGAGTTCGTGTGTCCTCCTGAGAATGAATCGCGCGAGTGTCATCCCGAGCGTCGAGCGAGGGATCTGGGAGGGGGTCTTGTAGAGGGGCCACCGCCCAGA
This sequence comes from Thermoanaerobaculia bacterium, assembly GCA_041750915.1. Lineage (GTDB taxonomy): Bacteria > Acidobacteriota > Thermoanaerobaculia > Gp7-AA8 > Gp7-AA8 > JBGSYJ01. Next base: position 754 of record JBGSYJ010000080.1, read on the forward strand.
TCCCACGCTCGACGCACCGGATGACACAACATTCCTGATTTTTTCAACAACCTCTCAGTTGAGACCTGCGCTCTGCGCGGACCACGAAAGAGCCGCAAGCCCCGAACGCCCCTCTCCCGGCGCGCGGAGGCTTCGCAAACTAGAAGGCGTCTCTGTTTCCGCGCGCCACCCTCTCCCCGACTTCGCGGGGAGAGGGAAAGCAACCACACCTACAACGCCCTAGCTGCTCGCGCTTTTCCGCGAGCTGCGCTTGCTGCTGCTCTTGCGGGACGTCGAACTGCTTCCGCTCGAAGCAGAAGTCTTCTTCGACCGCGACGATTTCGCCGCCGCCGTGGCAATCAGACCGGCGCCGACGAGCACTGCCGCCAGGCCGCTGTAGAAGGCCTTCGGGTTCTTCTTCGAGATCTCGCGCACCTTCTCGGAGGAAAGAGACGCATATTCGCGGGCTCGATCGAGGGCATCGTTGATGTCGAACTCCTCGACCTGATCTTTGATCTGCGACGTGATGGTCTCCTTGGCGTGAGTGCGCCACGTATCGACGACCGACGAATCGACGCCGAGGCGTTCCATCACGGCAGCGAGGCCGACGTCATGGGAAACTGAGACAGCCGGCGAGGCACTCCCCCGCTTTGTGCTGCCCGATCGCTTTGTACTACTGGTGCGCTTCGCACCACCGCTGCTCTTACGAGCAGAGCTACCGCTCTTCCTGGTTGTAGCCATGAAAACTCCTTTGCTCTCTAAAGAGCACCTGGGCAATGAATCTGTTCGTTGGGTCTACTCGCTTCCGGACGACCCACTGCCGGAACTGCTCTTTCCGGAAGACTTCTTCGAAGATCTGCTGCTTTTCTTCGATCCGCCACTCTTGCTGGAGGCTTTCGAGCCGGAAGACTTGGAAGTCTTGCCGGACGAGCTGCCGCTTTTTGCCTTTGCGCTGCGCGCCGAGGCCATGAGACCGGCTCCTACGAGAATGGCTGCGATTCCGCTGTAGAACATCTTCGGATTCTTGCCGCCCGCCTTCTTGATGGCCGCACCCGACATCGACGCATACTCGCGGGCCTTCTCCAGCGCTTCACTCACGTCGATCTTTTCGATCTGCTTCCCGACGGGACCGCTAACGCGGTCACGCCAGACGTCCACGACCGAGTCGGCTCCGACTTTGTCGAGAACACCGGCGAGTGTGACGCCGGCCTTCGAGCTGGAAGCTGTGGACGACGAGCTGCCCTTCGATCCCTTCGAAGCGCTGCTGCTGCTCGATCCGGACGACTTCCGGGATGAGGTCCCTGATTTTTTTACCGCCATTGAATCCCTCCTTAATGGTTCAACTCGCCTGCGAGGAAAGTGCCAGTCTAACAAGGATGAAGGATGAAGGATGAAAGATGAAGCCGGCCGGCCCGTTCAAATTGCGACAAATTAAGAATTCAGAATTCAGAATGACGGCTCCCTTTCTGAATTCTGAATTCTGAATTCACAATTCTCAATTCGGTCTTT
>JBGSYJ010000081.1:0-1560 GCA_041750915.1 Thermoanaerobaculia bacterium
GAGGTACTGGGGTAGGTCGCTGAAACGATTGTCGAGGTCTAGCGGCCGCCCGCTTCGTGTCGGCGGAGGTACTCTCCGCACCACATCTGCCAACCGTGCCCCCGTCCACTTCACCACCATGGACCAGCCTTCGATGCACCGAAGCTCGTAAATCATCTCGTGCCGGGGTAGCGCGCGGATGTCCGCAATTGTCAACTCTACTGGGCGTTCAGAGTTCGCCGCACCTTCGATGCGGAGCCGCCACTGAGATACATCGAAGCTCTCGACGAGTCCCAGATGCCCATTGATTCGCGGCACGCGCATCACGTCCGCCTCCGAGAATGTGGGAGAGAGCCGGTCGCGGTCGAAGGTTGCGCGAGCCAGCGTTTCGTTGGCTCTGAGAACACGCCGGAGTGGCCAATGCGCGCCGTCGATACGTTCGCTGTTTCTGAGCCACTTCCATCCGGCGACCGTTGCCCCCACCGCGACAGCGCCACCGATAAATCCTCGGCGCGAGAGCCGCCGGAGTTCCTTCTCGACTTCAGCATTGTTTTCTTCAGGGGTCACGGTGCCACCTCATCGTCCACGATCTCGACTCCGATCACCATCGCGCGGAAGTTGTTCCAGCCCGCGCGAATTACCTGTGCGATATGAACGACGAAAAAGACGACGTAGCCGACGGTCAGCCAGAAGTGAAGAAAGCGCGACGTTCCATAGCCGCCGAATATCGCAGTCAGCCACGCAAACTGAACGGGCTTGTAGATCGCGAGTCCTGTCAGGACAGAGCCGAGCCCCATGATCACAACCGAGGTGTAGGCGATCCTTTGAGCCCCGTTGAACTTCTGGCGTGGGAGAGGCTCTTTCGAGATTCTGAGATCGTGCAGAACCACGTTCCACGCCTCGCGAAGCGTTCGCCGATTCGGAACGAGCTCCCGCCATTCACCGGAGATCGCCGTCCAGGCCACATAAGCCACCCCGTTGATTCCGAAAAGCCACATGAAAAAGAAATGGAGCGCCATCCCGTCTGCAAGACGATTGTTCACCTTCATCGCGCGCCAGGTCGTCTGATCGAGATTCATCTTGATGAGAGTGAAGTCCCCGATCCCGATCCGGTAGACGGGATAGGCCCAGTAGATCAGCAGGCCGCTCCAGATCATGACTGCAAGCAGCGGAAAGTTGAGCCAGTGGAACCACCGGATCGCCAACGGATGCTTTTTCTCGAGACGCATGATTGAGGATCCTCGGAGATAAGTCGAGCAGCCTGGCCGTTCGTTACAGTCGTTCAGGCCTCGACGGGCGGAAACACCATATACACTCCCTTTGTGGAATCCGATCCTCAGCTGGTAACGCGGTTGCGCATGGGAGACGAGGCCGCGTTTCGAGAGGCAGTCACGCGTATCCATCCGTTTCTCGTTCGGCTCGCGCGGTTGCACGTGGGGAACGCGGAAACTGCGGAAGAGATCGCGCAGGAGGCCTGGGTGACGCTCCTCGAAGGGCTCGATCGATTCGAGGAGCGATCGTCACTCAAAACCTGGCTCGCGGGAGTCGTGCTGAATAAAGCAAAGACCCGAGGAGCGCGCG
>JBGSYJ010000082.1:0-20364 GCA_041750915.1 Thermoanaerobaculia bacterium
GCGTCGAGCGAGGGATCTGGAGGGGGCCTTTGAGAGGGAGCCACCGCCCAGATCCCTCGCTCGACGCTCGGGATGACACATCCTGTTAATTCTTCACAGCCTCTCAGACCAACGCCGCGACCTTGTGAGGAACATTTCCCATAGACCTCCTCCGATCGAGTAGAGAGACGGCGCCACAGGGCGGGCGGGCTACTGACTCCTGACTCCTGACTACTCCCTCCCCCCTCCGTGCTATAACCCCCGCGATGGCCGTCCTCCTCTCCTGCGAGAACCTCGCGAAGTCCTTCGGCGCTCGACCTCTTTTCGACGGGCTGACCTTTACGTTGTCTGAGGGCGATCACGTCGGACTCATCGGGCCGAACGGTTCAGGAAAATCGACGCTACTGAAGATCATCGCGGGGGTCGAGCAGCCCGACGGCGGAACGCGCGTCATGCGGCGCAACGTGACGGTCGGCTACGTTCCCCAGGATCCGGTATTTGCACCCGGCAGGACGGCGGAGGAAGTGCTTCTCGCGGCGATCGGCGAATCGCGTCCAGCGTACGACGAGTATCAGACGTCTTCCCATATCGCGCTCGCACTGAGGAAATCGGGATTCACTGACCCGCGAGTCCGAACCGAGACACTTTCGGGAGGATGGCGCAAGCGTCTGGCGGTTGCGCGGGAGCTCGCACTCGAACCGGACATCCTGCTCCTCGACGAGCCAACGAACCACCTCGATGTTGAAGGCATCCTATGGCTGGAGTCGCTGCTCAAGACCGAGCCGGAAGCATTCATCGTCGTCAGTCACGACCGATACTTCCTCGAGAACATTGCGCGTCGCATGCTCGAGCTCAACCCGATGTATCCCGAAGGGCTCCTTCAGACAGAGGGCCGCTACAGCGAATTTCTGGAAAAGCGCGATGAGCTCCTTCGCAATCAGGCCAGCTACCAGGACACGCTCGCGAATCTCGTGCGCCGTGAGATGGAGTGGCTGCGCCGCGGGCCGAAAGCGCGAACGACCAAATCGAAAGCGCGCATTCAGTCGGCCGAAAAGCTGATCGACGAACTGGGAGAGAGCAGGTCGCGCAGCGTCGTATCGACGGCCGGCATCGACTTCACCGCGTCGGAACGAAAAACGAAACGACTCTGGTACGGCAAAGGTATTCACAAGAAACTCGGCGGCCGGACGATCATCGACGACGTCGATCTGCTGCTCACTCCCGGGATGCGACTCGGAGTTCTCGGACCAAACGGCTCAGGGAAGACGACGCTCCTGCGCGTCATCACAGGTGAGCTCGAGCCCGACTCCGGCACCGTCGAACAGGCAACCGCACTGCGCGTGGTCTACTTCGAGCAGAACAGAGAGAGCCTCGATCCGAACCTCACGCTCAAACGTGCGCTTGCACCTGAGGGCGATTCGGTGCTCTTCCGCGACCGCTCGCTCCACGTCGCTTCGTGGGCGAAGCGGTTTCTCTTCCGGCCTGAGCAGCTCGAGACATCCGTGTCACGGCTCTCCGGCGGCGAGAAAGCCAGGATCGTCATCGCGCGACTGATGCTGAAACCGGCCGACCTTCTCGTCCTCGACGAGCCGACGAACGATCTCGACATCCCGACGCTCGACGTGCTCGAGGAATCGCTGCTCGATTTTCCCGGAGCGCTCGTGCTCGTCACGCATGACCGCTACATGCTCGACCGGGTCTCGACTCAGATTCTCGCGATCGATGAGTCGGGACATGCAGAACATTACGCCGACTATTCACAGTGGGAAGCCAACCGCCGGACTCCGGCGGCGAAAAAAAAGGATTCATCTCCCGGAACGCCCCGCGCGAAGACGAAGAAGCTGTCGTATCAGGAGCAGCGTGAGTGGGAAGGGATGGAGCAGGCGGTTGTGGCTGTGGAGGAAAGACTCGAGCAGGCACGCCAGAAAACCGAAGATCCCTCCATCGCGACCGATCCTGAGGCATTACAGAAACGCTTCGCGGATCTCGCCGCAGTTCAGGATGAAGCCGATACGCTGTACGCGAGGTGGGCGGAGCTTGAGGGGAAGATGGGAGGGGGGAAGTAGACAGTACACAGTAGACAGAAGACAGTAGCTCGGAGGCGCGTTTCCGGCCTAACTCCGATTCACGGAGCATGACAAGGTGTCATCCTGAGCGCAGCGAAGGATCCCCTTACAAGTAGCTGAACCGCAAGGTTTTGGGGGATCCTTCGCTGCGCTCAGGATGACACGAAAGCGAAGACAGGTGAATCGGCGCTTCTGTCTACCGCTCTCTGCTCAGGCCGCCAGCGTGAAACCCGCGGGCGCCACGCTCGTCGTCGTCGTGGCGGCCGGTGCCGGCTGTGCCGGTTCCTCGCGGGTTACGTACATCGAGTAAATGAGCCACCCCAGAGCGAGCATCACCAGTACCACGAGAATCAGAACGATCGGGGACATTCCCCGTTTTCGCTCCACATGAATTTCTGCCATCGTTGCCTCCTTCGTCATCACAGCCCAGTGGGAACAGAATCTACTCAGCAATGACGGTACCACCCCCTGCGGAGCCCGGCAGGCGCGATCCATGCACTTAGTTTCGGAGGATCCGGCCAGCGGATCCCCAGCCAAAAGAGGAGGAGACAACATGCGTGTAGAAAACAGCGAAACCAACTCCGAGAACCGGCTCATGCCGCTTCACGAAATGAAAAAATTCCGAGTCTCAAAGGATGAGCCCGACATCCGCGGCTGGGAGGTCGTCACCTCGGATCACAAAAAGATCGGGAAGGTTCATGAACTGATCGTCGATACCCTCGCGATGAAGGTCCGTTACCTGGTGGTCGACGTCGACGGCAGCATCCTCTCTACGAAGAAAAACAGCCACGTTCTGATTCCGATCGCCGGCGCACAGCTCGACGACAACGACAACCGTGTCTATCTCGATCTCGACGTTGCGAAGGTCGTGGCTCTTCCTCCGTACGACGACCGGCCGATCTCTCGTGACTACGAAACGACGATCGCCCGCCTCTTCGGAGGCAGCGACGAAACAGCGCCAGTTGGAAGCGACAAAGACTTCTACGACCAGAAGCCGTATGCAGACCGCGATTTCTGGGGCCGCAGACGCGCAGGACGCGAAGATACGGCGTACATCGGTCCCTCGGAGGAAGGCATCAAGGATGACCGGGAAGACAAGATCCGGAAATAGCGCGAGCGTCCATTCCCCTCTCCCCGTGTGAACGGGGAGAGGGGTAAGGGGTGAGGGGCCGTGCAATCATTCAAATGCAGCCGACCGGCATGAGTAGCTGCAAGCCCCAACGCCCCTCTCCCGGCGCGCGACAATCTCTCAAGTCCTCGAAGTCTGCGCCGATTCCGCGCGCCACCCTCTCCCCGACTTCGCGGGGAGAGGGAAATCGACGGCGGCCGCCCCCTGAGTTGTCACCCACTTGATCCCGGGATGACACGTGAGTGTCTACGGAAACGGGTTACGATACTCACGTAAATCAACCTGGGGGGAATCTGATGCGAAGACCCGTGCTCCCGCTTTGTCTGCTGATCACCCTCGGGTGCAACAGCGCACAGCCCCTTCCGGATCAGCCCACGGGAGCTGCCTCGGACGCTATCGCCTTCGTGAACGTGAACGTCATCACGATGGCGCAGCCCGGCGTCACTGCAGGACAGACCGTGATCGTCCAGGGTGATCGGATCGTCAGCATCGGACCAGCAGCCACCGTGTCCGTTCCGTCAGGAGCACGCGTAATCGAAGGCGCCGGAAAGTATCTCCTTCCCGGCCTCGCCGAGATGCACGGTCACATTCCCCCTCCGCAGGCGCCTGCCCAGTTCACCGAAGACGTGCTTTTTCTGTACGTCGCAGCCGGCACGACGACCGTGCGGGGAATGCTCGGGCATGAGGGCCAGCTCGAGCTGAAAGAGCGTGCGAAGTCAGGCGAGATCGTCTCGCCGAACCTCTATCTTGCCGGTCCGAGCTTTAACGGCAACACGATCAATTCGCCGGAGGAAGCGGTGGCGAAGGTGCGGCAGCAGAAGCGGGAAGGGTGGGACCTGCTCAAGGTACATCCCGGTCTCACGCGTGCTGAGTATGACGCGATGGCGCGGACGGCCAGGGAAGAGGGGATTCGTTTCGGCGGTCATGTTCCGGCCGAGGTGGGCCTTGCGCACGCGATCGAAATGGGACAGGAGACGATGGACCATGTCGATGGCTACGTCGAACATCTCGAGGCGGAAGAAAAGCCCGTCGATGAGCAGCGACTGGCGGAGATCGTCAGGATATCGAGAGAAGCCGGCGTCTGGATCGTGCCGACCATGGCGCTCTGGGAGACCTTGTACGGCACAGCCGATCTCGCGACTCTCGAGTCGTACTCTGAGCTGAAGTACATGCCACGATCGCAGGTCTCGCAGTGGATCGAAGCGCACAAGGCGCGGCTTGCACATCCGCAGTTCAACGCGGCGATCTCCAGGAACGTCATCGACAACCGCATGAAGATCCTTCAGGCGCTCAATCAGGGCGGAGTCAGGATTCTCATGGGCACGGACGCACCCCAACAGTTCAGCGTTCCCGGATTTGCTCTGCACCGCGAGCTGGAGCGAATGTCGGCCGCCGGAATGACTCCGTGGGACATCCTCCGGAGCGGTACTGTGAATGTCGGCGAGTACTTCCGCGAGCACGACACATTCGGGATGGTGGCAAAGGGACATCGAGCAGACCTTCTGCTTGTGGATGCGAATCCTCTCGATGACATCGCGAACGTTGCCGGTCTTTCGGGAGTCATGACGCGGGGACGCTGGCTCTCCCGAGGGGATATCGACACGAGGCTCGCGCAGATCGCAGCGCGCAATGCAGAGTAGAGGGGAGAGTCGTTTCCCCGCAATCGCGCTGCTGTGGTGCTGCGCCGTTACTGCCGTCTACCTTTTCGTCTGCATCCATACCCTGCTCAACCCGCTCAATCGCGGCATGGAAAAGATGTGGGCGATCCCTCTTGTCCTGGTCGCGACGACTGCGATCCTCGCTCACCGATTCGCACCCCTCAGCGTCGCGCGATTCTGGTATCCCGTCGCGCTCGCGCTCACGGCGGGAGGGATCGTCATCCACACCGGTAATACCATCGGCGTACTGATCTCCCTGCTCCTCATCGGCGCCTCAGTCGGAGCGGGTGAGCTGACATTCAGACTCCTCCGCATCCCGGATACGGGTATGCCCGCGTTCGAGCGCCTCATCCTCGTGACGACTACGGGCATCGCGATTCTCGGAGTCGTTGCCATCGCTCTGGCCGCATTCAATCTGCTGATTCTGCCGCTCGCGGCGGCGATCCTGGGCGCATCTGTCTGGTTTTCCATACGCCCCATGCGCGCACTCTTCGACCGCTCGCAGCCGGTTCCGGATGATGAGGACAGAGTTCCAGAGCTTCCCGTGCTCCGGATCTTCGGCGGTTACCTCGTACTGTTGAACCTCATCTGGGCCGTTGCACCTGAAGTGCAGTTCGATGCCCTGAACTATCACCTCACGGTTCCCGCGACCTGGGCGCGAGCGGGAGGTCTGACAGATCTTCTGTTCGTTCACTCGTACCTCGCTGGACTCATCGAGAGCTTTTATGTGTTCGGGTTCGTATTCGACAGCCGGGTCGCCGTGGAGATGGTCCCATTCTGGGTTGCGCTGCTGGCGGCGGGATGCGTATTCGTGCTGGCGCAACGGCTGGCGGGCCGGCGATGCGCGGCGTGGGCTGCGCTCCTTTTCTATTCGACTCCGCTGGTCATGTGGGCATCGAGCACCACGGATGTGGACCTCGCCATCGGAGCCTTCGTCGCGGCCACGGCGATCTGTCTCATCCGGTGGCGCGAATCGCGGAGCGCCGCATGGTTCTACGCCGCAGCGATCCTGATGGGATGCGGTATCGGAGCGAAGCCGACCCTCCTGATGATCGGCCCCGCCGTTGCGATCCTGTGCATCCACTTCCTGTTCACCGACACGACTCTTTCGCTCGGCGCGAGGATACGGACGATTGTCATTGCCACGATGCTCGTCGCAGCACTGAGCTCACACTGGTACATCGTGAGAGCCCGCTTCACGGGCAACCCTGTGTATCCGGTCACGAACAGCTATTTCCCCACGCATCGACTCGTGTACGGGAAGGGCACCTTCGGCGGCGACTTCAGAATTCCGTTCACTCCCGCATCGATCGCCGCCTTCCCTTTCGCCTTCACGTACGACACGAAGTCCTACTCGGAATCAGGAGTGACCTCTGGCGGCGTCGGTCCGTGGCTGCTCCTGGCGATTCCTCTCGTTCCCCTTGCGTTCAAACGCGGCTCCACAACCATGAGACTCGTCGGCGGGCTCGCTCTGTCCTACGTAGCGCTCTGGACGATCGCTTTCAGCTACGCTCGCTATTACCTGCCGGTACTCCCCCTCATCGTGCCTCTGGCGGCTGCATTCGTCATGTACGCTTGCCGGTCACGGACGCGGGTCGTGATTCCGATCTTCGCCGTCGTTTTCGCCGCTCAGGCCCTCAGTGCGCCCGTTCAGTACTGGATTCTCTCCGAGAGGTTTCCGATCAGATATGCCCTCGGCCTCGAGTCAGACGAAATGTTCCTGGAGCGGCTGCTTCCGGGGATGTCAGCAGTCGCGTACCTGAACGCGAACGCGCAGGCCGGCGAGAGAGCAGTCGGAATCGGTTTCGAACGGACGCGTTACTACCTCGCGATACCGTTCGAGTCGTGGAGGGGGATTCCTGAGCTTCGGCCCGTCAGTCGCATTGACAATCCCACCGAGCTGGCCGCGGCCCTTCGTGCCCGAGGATACGACTGGCTGGTGATCGACTCGCGAGAGCCTCACAACGGCGAGCGTTACCTTCGCAAAGCTTTTAGGGAACGGTACGGTGATCTGCAATTCGAAGGCAACGACCACCTGGTCTACAGGCTCAGGCCGTGAGTCGCTGAACTGGACTCACGCGGCGTCTTCCGTGCATTCCCGCGCATAGAGCACGAGCCGGTCGATGTCGAACGGCTTTTCCAGTATCCGGCAGATGCGCTGGAGAAACTCACAGCTCAGAGCACGAGGAGATGCCGTTACGATGATCACGCGCCGGAGAGATTGCGGTCGCGTGGCCTCGAGGTGTTGAAGGACCTGCTCTCCACTCACCTTGGGAAGCATCAGATCGACGATCAGAAGATCGTACGCAACTTCCTCGAGCAACTCGATCGCCGCACCGCCATCCGTCACAAACTCAACGGTGAATCGTTCCCGTTCGAGCACGCGCTTGACCAGCCCCGCGATCGCCGGATCGTCCTCGACCACCAGCGCCCGATAGCCACTTCGGCGTTCCTTCATCGGCCCGGATCGTAACACGCCTTCAACGCTCATCCCCTCGTCCTTGCGACAGCGAAAGGAACGGTGACACCCTTCGCCCGGAGGATGGGAAACGGGTTCACCGCCTCCCCTTTCCACCATTCCTTCGAGGGGGGAAGCTTCGAGATGGCAAAGTGGAGATGCGGATCGCTCGCGTTTCCCGTGCTGCCGACGTATCCGATCACTTCGCCTCGCCTGACCTTCCGCCCTTCGACCATGCCGGGGGCGTACGAGTCGAGATGGGCGTAGTAGTAGATCCACTCCTCCCGCGGATCCGTCTGATAGAGCGTGATTCCGCCGGGCACGCTGAGGTGAAGTTTCCGGACGGTGCCATCGAGAACGGCAACGACAGGCGTTCCCCGTGCAGCCATGATATCGATCGCATGATGCGGCCTGCCGCCCCCACGCCTGTCGAGGAAATGATCTGCGAGGTCGGACGGCGTCTTTCCGGCGACGGGAATTGCCATGGCATCACTCGACGGATACATAGCCGTTGCGACACGAACTGGCGCTGCAGCGCGGGTGGGCGGAGCCGGCTGGACGACCCCATCGACGTTGTCGAGCGGTCGTTCCGACAGCGGCACTCCCGCAGACTGTTCAGGCAACGCTTCGTCCACTCGCGCACTGGACTGGTCGTCAGGAACGATAGCCAGATTGCCCGATGCCTGCAGCCATAGAAACAGGGTCGCTGCGCCGATGACGCATCCTATGAGGAACGAAATGAAGTACTTCAACGGCATGATCCCGGCTCATCCATGCGAATGTCGAACCAGATTTGGAAGCACGATCTTCCTGCGATCCCCATCTCTGCTGATTTCACCACCCCCAGTGGCTTCCCCGAAAGCGGCCGACTTAGCGTGTCATTGAGCGAAGCGAAGGATCCCCTCAGGGACTCTGTGCCGCAAGCAATCGGGGGATCCTTCGCTTCGCTCAGGATGACACCGCATCCGCCGCACTCAAGGCTTCAGGTCAGTACCGGTTTTCTTTTGCGCACCTGCCGCATCTAACCCTTGGACAGGAGAACAATCATGCGCAATACCACCGGTGCCCTCATCATCGTTCTGTTTTCACTTGCCGCCAGCCTCCAGACCGGTTGCTCCACGGTTCATGGCGACAGCGAACTGGCAGGAGTCGTGACCAGCGGCAATGCACCTCTTCCCGGCGTCACCATCACGCTGACTTCACCGGCTCTCGCTCAGCCTCGAGTTGCGGGAACCGATGCCATGGGAGCCTTTCGGTTCCACGGCCTCGCTGCCGGCGCGTATCAGGTCGAGTTCAACGCGGCAGGCTTTCATACGGTTTTCTACAGCGTGCAGCTCGGTGAGTATCCGGAGCACCTCGAGGCGTCGCTGCTTCCAATGACGGTAGAGGAGAAACAGGTACAGCAGGCGGCGACGACCGAAGTCGCGGCGGATGCAGAGGTGCGCGCGGAGTCGCGCTTCAGGGGATTCATGCAGAGCATGCCGGGGACAGCAGCTGTAGCGCCGGCGAAGATGTACGCGACCCCCTATCCCGGTTCATTTCAGACCGGCAACACCGAAGAGTACGCGGCCATCGATGAAACAGGCTTTCTCAATGCCGCAGAGAAGCCGCTCTCGACTTTCTCGATTGATGTCGACACGGCTTCATACGCAAACGTCCGGAGATTCATTCGCGACGGCCAACTGCCACCCGCTGATGCGGTTCGCATCGAAGAGCTGATCAACTACTTCAGCTATGAATACGCTCCGCCATCCGACGGCCGGCCGTTTGCGGTCCACGCCGAGGTTGCGAGCTGTCCGTGGAATGAATCGAATCGACTGCTCAGGATCGGCATCCAGGGAAAGCGCATCGACAGCTGGAAGATGCCTCCGAGCAACCTGGTCTTCCTGCTCGACGTTTCGGGATCGATGCAGAGTCCAGACAAGCTTCCGCTCGTCAAAGATGCGTTCCGTCTTCTCGTCGATCAGCTGCGGCCGCAGGACCGCGTCGCCATCGTCGTTTACGCGGGCGCGGCGGGGACGGTGCTTCCCTCCACGTCCGGCGCGGACAAACAGAGAATTCTCGACGCCATCTCGGAACTCGAGGCGGGTGGCTCGACCGCCGGCGGCGAAGGAATCCTGCTCGCATACGAAACTGCCCGCGAGAACTTCATTGCCGATGGCAACAACCGAGTGATCCTCGCGACCGACGGCGACTTCAACGTCGGACCTTCGAGCGCGGGGGACCTGGAAGAGCTGATCGTTCAGAAACGGCGCGAAGGCGTCTACCTCACCATCCTCGGTTTCGGCACGGGAAACCTCAAAGACGCGAAGATGGAGCTCCTTGCTGACAAGGGCAATGGCAACTATGCATACATCGACAACAAGCTGGAAGCTGAGAAGGTCTTCGTGAAGGAGCTCGGAGGAACACTCCTTACGATCGCCGGCGACGTGAAGATTCAGATGGACTTCAATCCTGCGCTCGTCGAAGAGTACCGTCTGGTGGGCTACGAGAACCGGCGGCTCGCCGACCGCGACTTTCATGACGACACAAAGGATGCTGGCGAGCTCGGTGCTGGTCACTCCGTAACGGCTCTCTACGAAATCAAACTCGTCAGGAAGCCCACCCCTACCGGACTGATTGCTACTCTCCGGCTGCGTTACAAGGATCCCGGGTCGACGACCAGCCAGCTCATTGCCACACCGATCCGTGACCGCGGACAGAGCTGGTATCAGGCTTCTGACGACTTCAGGTTCGCATCAGCCGTTGCGCAGTTCGGAATGCTGCTCCGCAATTCCGATCATCGCGGCAGCTCGGATTGGTCCACAGCGCTCCAGACCGCAAAGACAGCTCGTGGAGCTGACCTCGAAGGCTATCGGAGGGAGCTCGTAGCAATGGTCGAAGCCGCGGCGGGTCTTCAGCGTCATGACTCGAAGCAGATCGTGAGAAACGATTAGACGTTGAGAGTGGCAGGGGACTCCGGTCCCTTGCCCTTTCTCCGGGGTAGCCGCCACGTGTCATCCTGAGCGAAGCGAAGGATCCCCCGAAGACTGGCACAAGCGTCTGGAGGAAGGGGATCCTTCGCTTCGCTCAGGATGACACGTGCTCCTCGAAGACCCGTCAATCGCCCAGCGTTACGCGCCTCATGAGCTGATCCACCGGAGCATAGTCGTCAGTCAGGATCGGAACTCCCACCACATTGATCGGCACCGAGCCCGCTGCAACCTTTTCCTCGAGGCCATCCAATCGGATCCGTCCTTGCCCTCGCAGCGATGATGTGAGCTCCGCCAGCTCCTTCCCGGAAGTCCGGATGTCGCGGCGTGAGGCGATGAGCACCGTGTTGCCCTGCGAAAATGCGAGCTGATATGGAAGGGCGCGATAAAGCGATTTCGAGATCGCCCGCGTGATTTCCTCCGACGCCGGCGCCGCAACGTTGTAGACGATCATCCCGTTCTCGGTCAGCTTCTCGGCGCATTCCCTGAAGAATTCGCGCGTTGCGAGGTGGGCCGGTATGGTCGCGCCATAACGGTTCGTCGTGTACGCGTCGATGGCGATGATGTCGTACTTCTCAGTGCTGCGTTTGACGAATGCCCGGCCGTCCTCCACGTGCAGCCGGAGGCGCGGGCCCTCCTTCACGTTGAAATAGTCCCTGGCAACCTCGAGAACAAGAGGGTCGATGTCGACTGCATCCATCACGATGTCCGGATAGGCGCTGAGAAACTGCTTCGGGGCCGTCCCTCCGCCCAGTCCGATGAAAAGTGCACGTTTCGCGGAGGGATTCAGAAGCATTGGGACGTGAAAATAGTGGACATAGTCGAAGCCTGCACCGTCGGGATCATCCAGACTCATCCGCGACTGCCTGGTCCGGTCGAACAACAGTGTCCTGAAACGGTTGTGGTCCACGACCTGAACGTGATGAAACGAGCTGTCCCGCTCGAGCAATACCTCGTTGCCGTAATCCACGGCTCCACGCAGATCGCTTCCCGATTGCGCGAGCATGATCGAAAGGGCCGTGAGCAGCAAGAGCACCGCGAGTGCCACGGCCGAAACGAACCGGAAGCGCCGTTCGCGCCACATGCGCCCCACGCCCTCCGCCGTTACCAGGTGCGCTGCAGCCGTCAGGCCGGCCAGCATCCATGTCAGGAGAGCGAGGGCGTAAACCGTCCGGTGGACGCTCTCGAACAGGTCGATGAGAAAGAAGCCGGTGCAGACGCTCCCCACAATGCTCCCGAACGTCGACACCGCGGAAATCGAACCGGCGGTTGTGCCACTTCTTTCCACCGCCGTCGCAATGAGACGTATCGCAATTGGCGACACGGTTGCCAGCAGCAGGATCGGAACGAAGAACAGCGCAATCGTGACGATCGCGGAATGAAACGCGATGGGAATCGCAGAGGCGAAGACCCGGTCTGAGACGAGATCATCGAGAGACGGCACAAGCGCGGTGGCGGCTCCCGCAAGAACAAGCATCGTCAGAAGCGTCCGGAGCCTCGGGTGACGATCCGCCGCACGTCCGCCGATGAAGTAACCCATGCTCATCGCTGTCAGACAGACGGAGATCACGACGGAGGTCTCACGAAGCGCGGAGCCGAAGGTTTTCCCGATGATGCGGAATCCGAGCACCTCGAGCGACATCAGAATCGCTCCGGCGAGCAGGGTCGCGAACCAGATCGAGACCACTTCCCATCGGATCCTGGAACGCGTGCCTGTGGTCACTGCCGGCGTTTCGATCGCGGTCACGGCCACCTCCCCGGCACTTTCGATTGGATTCGAAGGCCCGTCTGAATTATAGCCGTAAGCGATCGGTGGAGGCTCCAGGCCGCCCGAAACGGCGGCCCGGAGATCGGAGATGTCACATCACGTCTTTCGAGTTGATGTCGAACGTGATCATGAAACCGTTCGTACCTTTATACTCGAACGCTTTGTCTCCGAGACGGTAGGCTTCGACTTCGTTCGGCATCATCACGAAGCCGTCGTTTCGGGGAGCGCCCCAGTATTTCAGGTTCCGGATCACGACCGGGTCGTCAGTGTTCCCCTGAAACCGCGTGAGAACGACTTCGGCAGCTTTGCCTCCGCCAAGACGCGCGATAGCGGAGTCCTTCGTGGCCGTCCACTCCATCACGGCGTCGTCGGCCACTGCGAATGAGTTCCACTTGACCGGATAGAGATGCCCGAGGACCTGTGCGATTCCCTCCCGCTGCTCTTTCGTCACGGAAGAATCGAACGTCAACACTGCCCAGTCCATCTGCCCCTCGGAGAAGTCTCCACCGAGGTCGCCGGCTACCCAGAACTTCGCTCCGTCGAGCTTCGTGGAACCGTGATTGCCCTTATTGACCCTGAAGGCATTGTTGAACTTGCAGAAGTGACCCTCGCCGTGTCCGGCGTGCGAACCACCGCCTGTATGTTCCGCAGGCTTCGAGTTGAAATAGCACTGGCAGAACATCGGGCAACTGCATGCTTCGATGATCGTGGCGTTCATCGACCACTCGCCGCCCCCCGCGGTCTTTTCACCCGCGATGACAACGGTACCGATGGCTGCAGCGACAACGACGAGAGCAGCAATGGACAGAGAAAGCCTTCCGGCCTGCGTTTTCATACGACACTCTCCTTCAGTTGTAAGGGTTCGCATAAAAACTTAAGGCTGTTGCGTGGAAGTGTCCACCGTCAGTTCTGGAAGATGGAAGGGTGACGCTGCTGATCCTGGCCGGACGGCAGAAAGGGAGTTTGTCATCCTGAGCGGCGAGCTCGGAGGCTGTGAAATCGAAGCCTTGTGTCATCCCGAGCGTCGAGCGAGGGATCTGGGCGGTGGCTCCCGTCTCAGAAGGCCCCCCTCCCAGATCCCTCGCTCGACGCTCGGGATGACACTCCACGATCAATTCACAACCTCTCAGGATGACCCTGGCTTACTCTTTGAGCGTCGTGTTGTGCAGCTTGACCGGCTTGGATGAGCTCCTCACCTTAATGTTCAGCGCTTCCACGAGGACGGAGAAGCCCATCGCGAAGTAGATGTATCCCTTCGGAATGTGCTGTTCGAATCCTTCGGCCACGAGCGACATACCGATGAGCAACAGGAAACTCAGCGCCAGCATCTTCACCGTCGGATGCCGCTCCACAAAGCCGCTGATCTTTCCGGCTGAAAGCATCATGACACCGACCGCGATGATCACTGCGACGATCATGACCTCCACGTCGTCGACCATGCCGACTGCCGTGATCACGGAGTCGAGCGAGAAGACAACGTCGAGCAGAAGGATCTGCACAATGACACCACCGAAGGTAGCGGCAACTTTCTTCTCGGTGGCTTTCTCATCTCCTTCGAGCTTGTCATGGATCTCGAAGGTTGCCTTCGCGAGAAGGAACAGACCGCCCGCGATGAGAATGATGTCCCGTCCCGAGATCTCCTGCGCCATCACTGTGAAAAGCGGGGCGGTCAGCTTGATCACCCAGGCGATGGAGAACAGAAGCAGGATTCGCATGATCATCGCCAGGCCAAGGCCGAGCTGGCGCGCCTTTGCCTGCTGATTCTGCGGAAGTTTCGCAGCGAGTATCGAGATGAAAATGATGTTGTCGATACCAAGGACGATCTCGAGCGCCGTAAGGGTGAGCAGCGCAATCCATACTTGAGGGTCCGAGAACAGTTCAATCACGCAGCTTCTCCTTCAGCATCGTTCGCACGCGAAGTGCGAACCGGCCCGGTTTTTCGGACAGTGTCTCAGATCAGGAGTTACCACGCACCAGGTATTTCAGAGCCGCGTCATTTCATCCGGGAGGGCAGGTACTGGAGGGCGCTATCCTTCCCCCGGGTTGAGGTCAGTCCCCCCTGGCCGAGGGCCAGTTCGGCCTTGGTCAGAGCATGAGGGCAGCACGCCTCGAGGGTGGTGTAGAAGCGGCCTACGATTCCAGCGGGAGGCTGGTAGAAGACGATCTCGCCGTGCTGTTCACAGTAGCAGCCCATGAGCGTTGTTCGGACGAACTCCGCGACTTCTACCAGAGTCCCCCTGTGATGGAACTCGATCGTTCGCACCGTCTGTAGCTTCATCCCGCACCTCCCCACCCGTCCTCGGTAATTTCGCTACAACCGCCGCTTCAGCATCTGCAAGAACTTCCCGGCAACATCCCGCAATCCGGATGTCGTACTCCCCGGCGTGACCAGTGGCACTCAGGTATTCTGCACTTCCGTCGTGCTCCATGCAATGAACGCGGGATGCAATCCCGCGAACCACGTCGCTGAACCCGACGATATGTCCGTGAAACTTCACGGATAGCGTTCTGACCCACTTCATCGTATCGCGTGCGGGCAGATGGGATGACTCTGGCCGAGACTTCCCCCATCTGGCCGCCTGTCCACATTGTAGTCGACTGCCGCCCCACTGCCGTCAAATTTCCGTTCGGCCCGCGAGGCCGGAATCGAATCACCGCCGAGCCGGGCGCCGCCTGTGGGGAGACCCTGCCCAGAGAAGCGCACCCTCGAGGTGTTGCTGAAACCAGGGGGCCAGCCAGACATCTTCACGACGGCCGAGGGCCGTGTAGAAAACGCGACCGCGTCCGTGAGACCGCGCCCACGAGATCGGAAAGAGTCCCGACTCGCCGGTGTTCGGATGCCGGTCGAGAGCGATCAGCAGCCGCACCCGCGATAGATCGAATCGCTTGAACTGGTAGATCTCTTCGAACACGGTGAGAGTCGAGGCAAGCTCGCGCGTCGATGGATGATCGTCATCGATCACTTCGAGGATGACGGTGGACTGATCCCCATGCGTATCGAACTCGCCGCCGAGCATTTCCAGGTAGGGCGGGTAACCATGAAACGTATCCGACGCGCTGTGCACTCCGACGAATCCATGTCCGGCAGAGATCCATCCCATGAACGCTTCGCGATCCGGCAGCGGCAGATCCCCTGTGGTGTTCGCGAATACGATAAGGTCGTATCTCTGAAGAGCTATTCGCGTCATCTTCTGCTGCAGCTCTGCCTCGGTGCGGGCAAAGTCAATCGACAGATGATTCCTTGCTGCCATCGTCGCGAGCACTTCTTCGGCCAGAGGAATCGAAGGATGCCGGAATCCCGTCGTAACGGTTACCACCAGCACTCCCTTCCCATCCCCGGCGACCAGGTGCGTTGTCGAGCTCAACATGATAAACAGAGCGAGGATCCAGTACTTCGTGGCGTACCTCCAGCGGGCCCTGCTTTCGAGGCTGTCAGAAGCGTTGCAGGCCCGTTGCCATCTTCGATCATTCGTGGTTTCCTCCTGGACTGACAGCAATCATCATCGTGAAGCTTCGAGCTCTGACGAGTCCCATGCCCAGGGATGATCGGTTCTCACTGTCCATGCTCTTCTCTGCGACAGCGGCTGGCCAGACGACATGATGAACAGTTTTCGAAATCTCATGCACCGTTTGCGCGAGGCGCAGTACGCCGCAGGCGGCGTTCGCGGACTCGCGGTCGCGCCTATCTGGCTCATCCGTCGCCGGTACCTGATCCTGGAGATGGACATCGCAGCAGGTGGCGGCGGAGAAGCCACGACGCCTGCGTTTGAATGGGAACGGCTGGCAGAGCACACGCACGGCGAGTTACTGGATGCGAACGCGGAGCTCGATCCCGACCAGATCAGGGGTCGTATGCGCGATGGCCAGGTCTGTTATGTCTGCAGGGCCGACGGAAGAATCATCCACTATCGTTGGTACGTCAGCGAACCGGCGTGGCTGCCGTTTCTGAGGACGACCTGGTATCCCGAGGTGGGTGACTACACCGTATTCGGTGCATTCACGCATCCGGACTTCCGGCGACGGGGAGTCAACGGTGCTCTGCTCCAGCAGGGTCTTGCCAGAGCGCGCGAGCTCGGCCTTCGCCGGGTCGTGAGCTTCATTGCCGACTGGAACGAGCCCTCCCTGCGCGCCACGCGGCATGCGGGACTCGAGCAGACCGGCACGGTTACCTTGTGGACCCTGGGGATCAGACGCTGGCATTCGTACAGCGGGAGTGCGAGGATCACGAAGGGGAAGCTCACGATCGCTCGCCGGTAATCCCTGAATTGCCGCTATCATCGTCGTCTTGATGAACTCGACTCCGCCGACTCCATCAGGCCAGAGCAGCAAAAGATCCAGCTCGGCGTCTTCGGCTCTGACTCGGAGCCCGGCGCGGCTGCCCGATTTCATCGCCATCGGCTTTCTGTTCGCCGTCCCCACGATCCTGATGGCTGACCTGCTGTTTCTCGGGTCCCAGTTATATTTCGGCGACCTCGCCCCGTTCTACTACCCCATCAACAGCATCCTGCGGACGATCGTGCTTGCAGGAGAGTTTCCCTACTGGAACCCATTCTGGTCGGCCGGACAGCCTTTCGCGGCGAATCCCGAGTTTCATGTCTTCTATCCACTACGCTGGCTGATTCTGCTGCCCGACTTTCAGTTCGGCTTCCGTCTGCACATTCTCATTCACACATATCTCGCGCTTGCCGCTTCATATTTCCTTTTCCGTGATCTGAAGGTCGGCATACCGGCGGCTCTCTTCGGAGCCCTGACATTCGGCCTGGGCGGCTTCTATCTTTCGTATCTCAAGATGCCATCGTTCTACTTCACAGTCGTCTGGATTCCGCTGATCTTCGCCTTGGGCCGGAGACTGATAAGGAGACCTGGCGCATTCTCATTCGCAGCAGCGTCACTCGCCTGGGGGATGCAGTTGCTCGCTGGAGAGCCGACGACGATTCTCCAGACGGGGATTCTGCTCGGTTGTTACGCACTCTACGAAGCATGGGGGGCGGCGGAGAGACGCATCCAACGGGCCCTCCGCAACCTCGCGCTGATCGCCGCTCTCTCGGTGTCGGCCTTTCTCGCGGGCGCGGTTCAGATGATCCCCGCAGCGGATCACGTTGGCGATACCGTCAGGGCGCGCGGGCTCGGATGGGAAATGGTCAGCACCTGGAGCATGCCATGGGTCCGACCTCTGGAGATCATTTATCCGGACATCCTCGGCCAGGAGTTTCTCAACTGGAGCCACAACGTCTACCCCGGCAAGTTCGCCGGATATCTGGACTCGTTTCACATCGGCACGCTGGCCGCTCTGTTCATGCTCGGCGCGCTGATCCACATGCGAAGGCAGGCTGTGGCCGTGGCCATCGTCGCGACCGGATCGTTTTTCATGGCCGCAGGAGCGAACGCGCCGGCGCTCCGCGTCCTCTACGAAGCCGGGATGGTCAACTCCATTCGTTATCCCGAAAAATTCGCTCTCGCGGGGATGGCCGCGCTGACCCTTCTGGCCGTGCTTTTCGCCGATCGCTGCTTTCGGCGGGACCCGGGCGCGCTTCGCGCAATGATCATCGCTTCGGCCTCTGTGGCTGCCGCCTCCATTCTCCTTGTGCTCCTCTCGTTCACGCCGTTCTATCCCGATCTGTTCCGCTGGCTCTGGGGAGATGCACCCTCTGACATCCTTCGAGCCATTGTGATCAGTACCCGTATCGACTGGCTGCTCGCTGCCGTCACGGCTCTCATGGCGGCAGCACTCTTCGCATGGTTTCGATCAAACGAGCCTCACCGGGGGTGGTACGCAATCGTGTTCCTGTTTGTGGTACTCGATCTCGCATTGGCGATGAATGGTCCCATGCCCCGCATTCAAGAAGACTTCTTCGATCCACCTCCTCTCGCGCGGTCTCTGGCTGGCGACCCTCTCGATTCAAGAACTTTTCACGTCGCAGACCTCGAGCCGAACAAGCTGACTGCTCCGTGGCTGATTTCCGCGGAAGCGAAATCATGGATATTGAGAAATGGACTGTACCCCAGGCTCCCGGGAGCCTGGGGGCTGCAGTCGGTTCTCGAGAACGACTACGACATGACCAATCTTCTGCCGACGACAGATCTGTTCAATGCGATGTTCGAGGCCCGGAGAGCTGCTGATAGCAATCGTTTCTCAGAAACGATCCTGGCCATGTCGAACGTCGGAGCGGTGCTTTACTACGATGAAGCTGCGGCGCAGGATCTGATCAAAGCACCCGCGGAAACGCTTCGCATCGATACCGTGTCCCCGATTCGCATGACGCGAAAAAATCATCCGCGGTACTTCTTCGCGGACGATCTCGTGAGAATCACAGGCGTGGAGGATTTCGTAAAGAAGGTCGTCGATCAGGATCGCTCCGGCATCACCGGAAGGATCGCCTACGTCGAGTTCGAGCCGTACTCTCCCGGCCCGGGAACAATCGATCAGATCCATGAGACTTCGAACTCGGTCAGCCTCCGGGTCCGGGCGCTGGAACCGAGCTATCTGGTCCTCTCAATCACTCCTCATAAGTACTGGCGGGCAACGATTGACGGATTTCCGATCAAGCTTCACACGACGAATGTCGGCTATCAGGGCCTGCAGATTCCTACCGGAGTTCATGAGATCATCCTTCGCTACCGAAATCCGCTCATCCTGATCGGGGCTATCATCTCGAGTCTGAGCGTTCTGTCACTGACGGCGATGCTGCTCGTCACTCGGGGTAGAGCACGAAACGCTCGCGCCGCTGCGTGAAATCAGCGAGCTCCGCCTGCCAGAGTGCACGGATCTCCCCGATGGTTCTCCCCTGCCTGATCGCCTCGATGGTTGGCGGATGCCGCAGAAGCCGGTCCACTTTCTCCACCGTGAAACTCTCCGGGAAGAGACGGTGGAGCGTGATCGCGAAGATCACTCCCGCCTCGACCGCATTGAATGCATCCCTGTCGCTGAGCGTCA
Organism: Thermoanaerobaculia bacterium; assembly: GCA_041750915.1. GTDB lineage: Bacteria > Acidobacteriota > Thermoanaerobaculia > Gp7-AA8 > Gp7-AA8 > JBGSYJ01. The sequence continues at coordinate 18,965 of JBGSYJ010000082.1, forward strand.
GCCACACGCCCTGACACGCTTCATCCTTGAACACACTGGCGTCTGGAGTGAACCGAATCGGCGCGAACTGCGCTCCCGGAATCGCAGCCGCAGTCAGCGCCGCAGCAAGCACCTCAGCATCCACGTACGGGGCGCCGAACAGCTCGAACGGCGTCGGTGTGCCGCGGCCGACAGACATCTCCGTCGCTTCCAGAATGCCCACCGCAGGGTAGAGCGCGGCTGCCGTGAGACTCCGCATGTTGGGCGAAGTATCAATCCACGGCAGGCCGGTTTCGTCGAGCCAGCGTGACCGCGACCAGCTCTCCAGTTCCACCACCGTGAGATCGGCGCCGAGCTCTCGCTCCTCATTGAACATTCTCGCGAGCTCGCCAACAGTCATCCCGTGCCGCACGACGATCGGATGCCACGCGGTGAAGATGCTCTCACCATCTCGCACAGGGCCCTCGACATGCGTGCCGGTGATTGGATTGATCCGGTCGAGCACGATGATCTTCACGCCGTGCTCTCCAGCCGCCTCGATCGCCAGTCCCAGTGTCGATATGTATGTGTAGAAGCGGGCGCCGATGTCCTGGATGTCGAACACGAGGGCGTCGATTCCCTCGAGTTGTTCGGCCGACGGCTTTCGCCTCTCGCCGTAAAGGCTGTAGATCGGCAGACCGCTGGGGATGTCGACACTGTCATCCACCTTCGCATCGAGAACTCCGCGAATCCCATGCTCGGGACTGAACAGTGCGACGAGATTGACTCCGGGCGCGGCGCGCAGCAGATCGATTGTCTGGTTGCCGTAACGATCGATCCCCGTATGGTTCGTGATCAGTCCGAGGCGCATGCCGCGCAGCGGTGCGAACGCGTAGTTCGAGAGCACGTCGATTCCATTGAGCGTTCCAGCGGTACCGAGGGCAGGCTGGATGTTTCCCGATCGACGAGGTAACGCTCCCGTAACTTCCGAGAAGTCGAAATCCGTTACGGCCTCCGCAACCAGAGTTCCCAGTTCCCGTTGGAGCGCGATCACGCTCCCCTTTCCATCGGGGTGAACACGGTTCGAAAGAAACGCATAGAAGGTTCGCGAGTACGGATCAATCCATAGAAACGTTCCGGTCCAACCCGTATGGCCGAAAGAACCGACCGGAAAGATCGCGCCCCGGGGGCGGCTGTAGTTCGAGTCGATGTCCCAGCCACCCCCACGCCTGACAATGACGTTCGGAGGTGTCTGCACGGAGGTCATCATCGCGACCGTTTCCGGACTGAAGACCCGGACTCCGTCGAGCCTTCCGCCATCGAGAAGCATCCGGGCGTATCGCGCGAGATCGTCGACGGTCGTGAAGAGCCCTGCGTGGCCCGTCACTCCACCCATCCTCCGGGAAGTCGGATCATGAACGACGCCATGGAGCATCGTTCCG
>JBGSYJ010000083.1:0-2174 GCA_041750915.1 Thermoanaerobaculia bacterium
CGGTAGCCGTCGTCGTACTCCTGTTTCAACGACGCATCGTGGATGGCCTCACCGCTGGGACGGGTAAGTGAAGTTTGGTGAACCGCGCGCACCGGAGGTGCGCTCACGCGGAACCTCGTAAGCATGCTGATAGACTTCCCCGCGCACATCGTCCCGAAGGAGCCATCTATGCAACGATTGATTCTGCCCGCGTTGAGTATGTTTCTGCTCTCCGCCTCCGTTCTCGCGCAATCGCAGGCCGTCGCCTTCGTTGGAGCGAAGATCATTCCGATCGCCGGGCCGGAGATTGACGACGGGATCCTCCTGATCGAGGACGGAAAGATCGTCGCGCTGGGCCACACTGCGGCGATGACGATCCCGGCCGGGATGACAACTGTCGATGCGCGCGGCCGCGTGATCATGCCGGGACTCGTCGATTCGCACAGTCACATCGGCGAGGCGGCAGGCGCCGACAGCAGCGATCCGATCCAGCCCGAGGTTCGGGTGATGGATGCGATCAACGTTCGCGACGCAGGAATTCAGAAAGCACAGGCGGGCGGCATCACGACCGTCAACATCATGCCGGGCTCCGGACACCTTCTCAGCGGCCAGACGATCTATCTCAAGCTGCGCGACGGCGGCACCATCGACGAGCTCATCATCCGGTTGCCGGATGGCCGGATCGCCGGCGGAATCAAGATGGCGAATGGAACTAATTCTCGCAGAGATCCGCCGTTTCCCGGCACGCGCGCGAAAGCAGCGTCGCTGGTTCGCGAGCAGTTCGTCAAAGCGCAGGAGTACCGCGAGAAGATGCGCAATTCCGACCCGGCGAAGCGTCCGGCCCGCGACCTCGGCATGGAAGCGCTCGTTGAAGTCCTCGAAGGAAAACGAGTCGTTCATCACCACACGCACAGGCATGACGACATCCTCACCGTGCTGCGCCTGGCGAAAGAGTTCGGCTTCCGCGTCGTCCTCCAGCACGTCAGCGAAGGCTGGCGTGTCGCTGATGAGATTGCGGCCGCGAAGGCCCCGGCTTCCATCATCATGATCGACAGCCCCGGCGGCAAGCTCGAGGCGCAGCAGCTTTCCTACAGCACAGGAAGGATCCTCGAGAAGGCCGGTGCCGACGTCGGGTTCCATACCGATGACGGGATCACCGATTCGCGGCTTTTTCTGCGCTCGGCCGGGCTCGCCGTCCGCGCCGGCATGTCGAGAGCAAAGGCGCTCGAGGCGATGACGCTCGCAAATGCGAGGATGCTCGAGCTCGATGAACGCGTCGGCTCGCTCGAACCTGGCAAGGATGCAGACTTCATCCTTCTCTCCGGCGACCCGCTCAGCGTCTACACGCACGTCGAACAGACCTGGGTTGAAGGCAGAAAAGTGTTCGACCGCAGCAACCCGCAGGACCGGTTGTACGCCGTGGGCGGTTACGGGGCGAGCCGGGATCAGCAGATGCACCTCGATTGCGCGGGTGAAGGAGACCACCAGTGAGAGCTCTCGTCACGATTCTGCTCGCCGTTCTCTTTGTGCCGCCAGCCGGCGCGCAACCTCAGGTCGCCATCGTTGGAGAAACGGTCTACACGATGGCCGGCGCCGCCATTCAGAACGGTGTCGTCCTGATCCGCGATGGAAAGGTCGAGCGCGTTGGCCCCGCATCCTCCGTTCAGATTCCCAACGGAGTGCGTGTCCTCAAGGCGAAGGTCGTCACTCCCGGACTCATCGATGCACATACGGTCATCGGTCTCGCGGGATATCTCAACCAGCCCCACGACCAGGATCAGGTCGAGCGAACCGACCCGATGCAGCCGGAGCTCCGGGCGATCGACGCCTACAACCCGCGGGAAGAACTCGTTGCATGGGTGCGCGCATTCGGCGTGACGACCCTCCACACCGGCCATGCGCCGGAAGCTCTCATCGCGGGTCAGACGATGATCGTGAAAACCCGCGGCGAGACCGTCGACGAGGCGATGATCAGGCCCCAGGCGATGATCGCAGTGACGATCGGAGCAGACGCCATCGGTGAGAACAACAAATCGCCGGGTACGCGGCCGAAGGAAATCGCGATGCTGCGGTCCGAGCTGATCAAGGCGCAGGAGTATGACCGCAAGATGTCGGGCAAAGAGGACGGAAGGCCCTCGCGCGATCTCGGACTCGAGATGCTCGCGAAGGTGATCCGCCGTGAAATGCCGCTGCTC
>JBGSYJ010000084.1:0-2174 GCA_041750915.1 Thermoanaerobaculia bacterium
CGGTAGCCGTCGTCGTACTCCTGTTTCAACGACGCATCGTGGATGGCCTCACCGCTGGGACGGGTAAGTGAAGTTTGGTGAACCGCGCGCACCGGAGGTGCGCTCACGCGGAACCTCGTAAGCATGCTGATAGACTTCCCCACGCACATCGTCCCGAAGGAGCCATCTATGCAACGTTTGATTCTGCCCGCGTTGAGCCTGTTCCTGCTCTCCGCCTCCGTTCTCGCTCAATCGCAGGCCGTCGCCTTCGTTGGAGCGAAGATCATTCCGATCGCCGGTCCGGAGATTGACGACGGCATCCTCCTGATCGAGGCCGGAAAGATCGTCGCGCTGGGCGCGACTGCGTCGATGACGATCCCCGCCGGAGTGACAACCGTCGATGCGCGCGGCCGCGTGATCATGCCGGGTCTTGTCGATTCGCACAGCCACATCGGCGAGGCGGCAGGCGCCGACAGCAGTAGTCCGATTCAGCCCGAGGTTCGGGTGATGGATGCGATCAACGTTCGCGACGCAGGGATTCAGAAAGCACAGGCGGGCGGCATCACGACTGTCAACATCATGCCGGGCTCCGGCCACCTTCTAAGCGGACAGACGATCTATCTCAAGCTGCGCGACGGCGGCACCATTGACGAGCTCATCATCCGGTTGCCTGATGGCCGGATCGCCGGCGGAATCAAGATGGCGAATGGAACCAATCCTCGCAGAGATCCTCCGTTTCCCGGCACGCGCGCGAAAGCAGCGTCGCTGGTTCGCGAACAGTTCGTGAAAGCGCAGGAGTACCGCGAAAAGCTGCGCAACGCCGATCCGGCGAAGCGTCCTGCCCGCGACCTGGGCATGGAGGCTCTCGTCGAAGCTCTCGAGGGAAAGCGAGTCGTTCACCACCACACGCACAGGCATGACGACATCCTCACCGTGCTGCGCCTGGCGAAAGAGTTCGGCTTCCGGGTCGTCCTCCAGCACGTGAGCGAAGGCTGGCGCGTCGCTGACGAGATCGCCGCTGCGAAGGTCCCGGCATCGATCATCGTTATCGACAGCCCCGGAGGCAAGCTTGAGGCGCAGCAGCTTTCCCTCAGCACAGGAAAGATCCTCGAGGAGGCCGGTGCCGCGGTCGGGTTCCATACCGATGACGGCATCACCGATTCGCGGCTCTTTCTGCGCTCGGCCGGTCTCGCCGTTCGCGCCGGCATGTCGAGAACAAAGGCGCTCGAGGCCATGACGCTCGCAAATGCGAGGATGCTCGAGCTCGATGAACGCGTCGGCTCGCTCGAACCTGGTAAGGATGCAGACTTCATCCTTCTCTCGGGTGACCCGCTCAGCGTCTACACGCACGTCGAACAAACCTGGGTTGAAGGCAGAAAAGTGTTCGACCGCAGCAACCCGCAGGACCGGTTGTACGCCGTTGGCGGTTACGGGGCGAGCCGGGATCAGCAGATGCACCTCGATTGCGCCGGTGAAGGAGACCACCAGTGAGAACTCTCGTCACGATTCTGCTCGCCCTTGTCGTGGTGCCGGTAGCCATCGCGCAATCTCAGGTCGCAATCGTTGGAGAAACGGTCTACACGATGGCCGGCGCTCCCATTCAGAACGGTGTCGTCCTGATTCGCGATGGAAAGATCGAGCGCCTTGGCCCCGCATCCTCCGTTCAGATTCCCAACGGAGTGCGTGTCCTCAGGGCGAAGGTCGTCACTCCCGGTCTGATCGATGCACATACGGTCATCGGTCTGGCCGGCTATCTCAATCAGCCTCACGACCAGGACCAGGTCGAGCGAACCGATCCGATGCAGCCAGAGCTCCGGGCGCTCGACGCGTACAACCCGCGGGAAGAACTCGTTGCCTGGGTGCGCGCATTCGGCGTGACGACCCTCCACACCGGCCATGCGCCGGAAGCTCTCATCGCGGGTCAGACGATGATCGTGAAAACTCGCGGCGAGACCGTCGACGAGGCGATGATCAGGCCGCAGGCGATGATCGCTGTTACGATCGGAGAAGACGCCCTCGGCCAGAACAACAAATCTCCCGGCACGCGTCCGAAAGAAATCGCGATGCTGCGGTCCGAGCTGATCAAGGCGCAGGAGTATGACCGCAAGATGTCGGGCAAAGAGGACGGAAGGCCCTCGCGCGATCTCGGACTCGAGATGCTCGCGAAGGTGATCCGCCGTGAAATGCCGCTGCTC
>JBGSYJ010000085.1:0-3159 GCA_041750915.1 Thermoanaerobaculia bacterium
TACGGCGGCGATCTTCTCGAATGGCTGAACCGCTATACGTTTCCCACAGAGGCGAAGTTCGCAGATTCGGACCATGCGCGACAGATCGCCCGGGAGCTGTTCGAGGAGCTTCCGCGAAGCGGTACAACTTCCGCGCTGATCTTCTCGACGATCCACACCGACGCGACGAACATCTTCTTCGAGGAGGCCGAGCGTGCCGGGATCCGCGCGATCATCGGGAAGACTTTGATGGATCGCAACGCGCCGGCGAACCTCCAGGAGCCTGTCGCGGCGGCAATCGAAGGAAGCCGTGAACTGATCCGCCGCTGGCACGGCAGAGACCTTCTCGCGTATGCGATTTCTCCCCGATTTGCCCCGACGTGCAGCGACGAGCTCCTCGCAGCTGCGGGCGAGTTGCGAGCTGAACATCCGGACGTCTATGTACACACGCACGTGTCGGAGAACGTTGTCGAGGTGCAGTGGGTGCGCGAGCTGTTCCCGTCGGAGCGCGATTACGTTTCCGTCTACGAACGATTCGGTCTGCTCGGCAGGCGAACGGTGCTTGCTCACGGAGTTCATCTCAGCGACGACGAGTTGCGGCTTCTCCACACGACAGGAAGCCGGATTTCGCATTGCCCGAACTCGAATCTCTTTCTCGGCAGCGGCCTGTTCCCTCTCCGCCGGGTGATGGCTGCAGGCGTCCCGGTGGGACTGGGAAGCGACATCGGAGCCGGCACGACGCCATGCATGTTCAACGCGATGGCGGATGCGTACAAGGTGCAGCAGGTGCAGGGTCTGTCGCTCAGTCCTTTCGAGCTGTGGTATCTGGGGACACTCGGCGGCGCGAAAACGCTCTCGCTCGACGACGTGACGGGCAGCCTGGAGCCGGGAAAGGACGCCGACTTTCTCATTCTCGATCTGGAGGCGACCTCGCTCCTTGCGCGGCGGACGAAGGGAGCCGAGTCGATCCACGATCTGCTCGCGGGAATCATCTTCATGGGAGACGACCGCGCGGTGAGTGCGGCGTATGTACGGGGAAGGAATGTCTTGGCGGGATGAAACTCAACAATCGTGCGGCGATCGAGAACTTGTCATCCCGAGCCTGGTCGTGCGGGCGGGAGGGGCGAGGGACCTCCGGCGGTAGTACCTAGTCAATTCGTCACAGGAAAGGGTCGACACACGACTCTCCTCGAGGCAACTATGTACCATCGCGAGAGGTCCCTCGCCCCTCCCGCACGCCCACACTTGCTCGGGATGACAAGCCCTCCAGATCTCCGTCTCAGGAAGAACGGGGCACACTCTCCCCCCTGACCGGGAACGGCATGTGAATTGCGGCTGTTCTCTCTCCAGCAGCCTCAGGAGGAATCATTCGATGCGCCAGTCATCATCCATTTTCACGACATCCATCACGATCTTCGCGATCGCCTTCCTTTCGGCAGTTTCACTCGAGGCACAGACCCGTCCGGCATGGCAGACGGCGAGCGACGTGCGAGTCGGGGAGCGTGGAGCTCTCGTCGGCTCCGTCACCCAGGTCAACAGCAGCGGTGCGAGCTTCCTGATGGTTCCCGACGCGGAGACATCCGGCAAGACCGTGCGTGTGACGACCGAGGCCGCGACGACGAGGTACTACGGCTTCGGCGCGGGCGCAGAGGTTCTCTCGGGTTCTGCAGGGTTCAGCTCGATCCGGACCGGAGATCGCGTTCAGGTCACCGGCATCGGGCGATCGGGGGGCACCTTGAGCTCCACCGACATCATGCTCCTCGGACGACAAGTCGGTTCTGGTACGACGCCGGCCACGACATCTGCGGGTGGCTACGAAGGTCTCGTTCGACAGATCAATCAGGCCGAGAACCGTCTGGTCATCGAAACGGATGCCCGCCAGCTGCTCACGGTCTACGGCACCGAGAGCACCCCGGTCTACTATCGCGGCGAGGTCTATCGCATCCGGAACATCGAAGTGGGTGACCGCATCCGCGTGCAGGTGGAGTCGAACGTAGGCGACGGCGTTCGGGCACGCATCATCGACGTCATCGCAGACGTGAACCTCTCCGGCGGCGGGCGAACCCTGACTTCGGTCTCCGGAAGGATCACAGCAATCGACACCAGGGCGCAGACGCTGCGGATCGACGCCGGCACGCGCGAAGTTCGCATCGACGCAAGGGAAGCGCGAGACACCGAGGGGCGAGTCTTCCGCCTGACGGATCTGAGAGTCGGAGACTCGGTCGAAGTCAGCGGGACCTTCGACGCCGCGGACAACTTCCGGGCCTCCACAATCCGCCTCGGCAGCGGCACGGGAGGGTCCATCGTCAATCCTCAGCCGACCACGCCGGTCGCAGGTGCGAAGATCTTCGAAACCCTCGTGATTTACGGAACAGTTGAGCGAGCCCTCGGAAGTGCCGAGAGCATGCTGGTTCGTGAAACCGACAGCCGTCGGGATCTCGAAGTCCACCTTCTGGACGACTTCGTCGTGCGGCTGGTCAATGGCAGCTACGTCACGGCCGATCAGCTCGAGGTCAAGACTCGGGTGGTAATCCAGGCGTTTCGCGACCGCGATGGGCGATACATTGCGCAGACGATCCGCACGCGGTGAGACGTGCCGTTGAACTGGCAGGAATTAAGATTCATTAGAATAACTTTTAAACCGCAACGCCCACACCGGAGGTTCACTCGATGAGCAGTCCGTCAACGTTGGAGCTCTTACCCGGAACTGCAGGCCCTGAGGCAACGCCCCCCAGTGCGGGATGCAATGCCCTGCGTGAAGTCGAGCGCGCGCGGAGGAGCAAAAAGTTTCGGGACACGTTCGATGGAGTGCTGCTTCTGGCTTTGGACTATCTCTTTGTCGCCTGGCCCGGTGCCCATGTGCCGTTTCTCAGCCGGAGCCAGTCGCTGTCGCTGCTTGTTGCGATGCACATCGTGCTGATCGGGTACTGGATCGTTTCGCGTGAGCTGCCCTCGTGGCGTGCTAGAAGGATCGCAGAGACGTGGACTCCGGAAGAGCGTCTGCGGATGGCGAGGCGCTGAGCTCGAGGCGCACGGCGTCAGAATAATCTGGCTCTGAGCGAGGAATGAAGAGCGTGTCATCCCGAGCTTGGTTGTGCGGGCGGGAGGGGCGAGGGACCTCACGCGATGGTACATAGTTGCCTACCGGCCACCACCACCACCCGGTCCCTGTAACGAGTC
>JBGSYJ010000086.1:0-10393 GCA_041750915.1 Thermoanaerobaculia bacterium
AAGCGGTTCACCGGCAACCAGCTCCATCGCGATGTAGCGAAGCTCGTCCTGCGTGCCGATCTCGAAGACAGTCGCGACGTTCGGGTGACTCAGAGCGGAAGCGGCCCGCGCTTCCTGAAGGAAGCGGCGCGTGCGATCGGACGTATCCGTCTCGCTTTCAGGGAGGATCTTGATAGCGACTTCGCGCTCGAGGTCGTGGTCGTACGCGCGGTAGACCTCGCCCATTCCCCCTGCACCGAGAAGGGAGCGTACTTCGTACCGGCCGAGTCTGAAACCGGGGTCCAGCGACATGGTGTGATTGTCCTGAGGTAAGTATCGCACGTCGGGATTTGCCGGTCGTCAGATACGGCGAGGGTCGACCTATGAACGACTGAAGCTCCGACCCGGACCCCTGGTTCGCTTTCGAAATGCGAGGCCAACCGGGTCATTGCAATCCGAGGATGACGTGAAACAGTGCATCGTATTCCCCGGGCGTGCCCTGCAGGATGAGGAACGACTGGCCGTCGGGCATGACGTCCATCTCCAGACTTTCGGTTTGAATGCGAAACAACTCTTCCAGCCGCGGCTCCTCCCAGCGATCTGGTGCACTCGGGCTCGCGCTGACGACTCCACCACTCGGAGCGAGATAAAACAGCTCCCGTCCGTCCCTGCGCCACCGCGGATTCCGGCCCCCGTTGCTCGAGAGCCGCAGGCGTGTCGTTCTGTCACTCAGACTTTGGAGGTAGATCTCGGAAGTCCCGCTAACATCGGTGGTGAAGGCCAGCCATTTTCCGTCGGGTGAGGCTTGGGGATCGCCCTCGAAGAACTCTGTGCCGAGCAACACTTCCTGCTGTTTCGTCGCCATCGACACACGAAGAATGTCTGAGCGTCTGTTCACGTCACGTCGGGTGACGTACAACCATGCTCCGTCCGGTGAGAGACTTCCTGCAGTCTGGAACTCTCCCTTGGTTGTGACGCCCTCGGACGCCGATTCGCCGAGCTCACGGCGGACGATGTGAGGGACCGTGCCCCCCTGCGCTTCCGAATAAACGATGAATCGGCCATCGGGCGACCAGACCGGATACACTTCGATGCCCGGCTCTGTAGTAAACCGGTCCCGCAAGGCGCGTCCCAGATCATAGAGCCAGATGTCGGCCAGTCCGTTCGTGAGGTTGTAGACGCTCACCGCAGCCTTCTTTCCATCCGGCGAGAGCCTCACGAAGGCGAGCCGGCCCGTGTCGTCGATGACTCGCGATTCAGTTCCCTGACGATTGAAAACAGACAACCGGGTCGTTCGCGTCTCCGTTCGATACACCACACCGCCAGCTGGCGACGCGTCGAATGCGGCGCCCGCCGTCGGGTAGAAATACGATACCTCCCTGGCGATGATGGCGGGTTCTCCGGCCAGCTTGCCTTCCGATACATCGAACGTCTGCGCCAGAAGCGATCCGTCGCGCACGTAAAGCAGCTGATCCGTCCCCGCGAATCGCGCCTGCGAGACGTTCCTGACGAGGATCGATGTCTCAGGGGACTCGAGCGACGCCAGCATGAGTCGCCGCTCGAACGAGTCGCTGTCGTACGACTGATATAGGAAGCGCTTGCCGTCCGGCAGGAGCAACGGCCATGTATGCCGCCACTCCCCGTCCCGCACCCGGCTCACCGGGACCGGCGTTCCCCCCGAATCCGAGACACGAAAGATCTCCGGCCGGCCGCCCGGCGCGTCGCAGAACAGGATCGTCCGGTCAACCCAGGAGGCGATCGCGCCATTCGCCGACACATCACAAATTGCCTCAGGCGGCGATCCGCCCGCCAGCTTTGTCTTCCACAGCTTGCCTCGCGCACTGAAGCCGATCCACTTTCCATCCGAGGACCAGAAGGGCCCGGCGGCATTCTCGGAGCCTTCGATCCTGATGAACTCAAAGGCGCCGATGCTTCGCAGGTACAACGACCGGGTGCCATCGCGTACTGCGACAAAACAGAGTGTTCGTCCATCGGGAGACAGAGCGAAGCCGCCCGTATCCATCAGATTCACAGGACTGAGGTCGGCTGGAAGCGAGAGGTGAAGACGAGCAGTGGACGTTTCAGTGGCTGTTCCCGAGGCGAGTCGAGCCTGGTTCAACGCCCACAGTGCTGCCATCAGGGCAACGATTGGTATGAGGAATAAGGCAAGAATGCCGATTCCACGTGCGGGCGACGGCGTGGGCTCTTGCGAGGGTGAGGTCTCACCGATCCATCGCAGCTGCCGCGCCAAGTCCTGCGCGGTCTGCCACCGTTCATCCGGATTCTTCTGAAGGGCTGTGAGAATGATCTGCTCGAGCGCCGGGGGCAACGCGGGCTGCAGCGAACGGATCGGCGCAGGGTCGCTCGACAGGATCGCCGACATGAGGCTTGCGCGCGAGCCGCCACCAAAGACGCGCTGGGCCGTTGCCATCTCATGGAGGATCATGCCGAGAGAGAAAATGTCGGTGCGGTGATCGACCGGCTTTCCCTCGATCTGCTCGGGCGACATGTATTGAAGGGTGCCGATGATGCTGCCGTCCGCGGTGAGTGGGTCGAGTCGCGCGGTCGCCATCGATTGATCCGAAAGGGCAGGACCGGTGGGCGTGACGAGCTTCGCGAGGCCGAAATCGAGAAGCTTGACCCCGGTCGCGGTAATCATGATGTTGCCCGGCTTGAGATCACGGTGTGCGATTCCTGCGCGATGCGCCTGGCCGAGCGCGCCGGCAATCTCGGCGCCGTGTCGCAGGACCTGGCTGAGAGGAAGAGGTCCGCGCGCGATCCTCTCGGCGAGCGTCTCACCCTCGACGAGCTCCATCACCAGATAGTCGGTTCCGTCCTGGTGCCCGACGTCGTAGAGGGTGCAGATGTTGGGATGGTTGAGCGATGAGATCGCTCGCGCCTCGCGATCGAATCGCTCACGCAGCTCGGGACTGGAAGTCAGATTCCCGGAGAGAACTTTGATCGCGACGCTCCTGTTGAGGCGCGTATCTCTGGCGTGAAATACCTCACCCATTCCCCCCGCACCAATCGGGCCGACGATTTCGTATGGACCCAGACGCGTGCCGGATTGGAGGCTCATTGATGCCGTTTATTATAGACGTCTCGCGTTTTGAGTCTCCGGGGGACGTAGAGATGAACGCGGCCCGGGTGGAGCTGCCCATCGCTCCACGGAAGTCGCTGATCATCACTCAAGGATTGGGGTCTACCAGCTTGAGTCAGATCGTTCTCGCGATCAGGCTCTTCAAAATTGACTCTCAGCAGCTTGGGGTCGCAGCTTCAGCAGCTTGGGGTAGCAGCTTGGGGTCGCAGCTTCAGCAGCTTGGGGTCGCAGCTTCAGTCAGATCGTTTTCGCGATCACCCTCTTCAATATTGACTTCCGAACAGGGGACGGCGTCGAGACCCGTCGCTTCGCGGGGGTTCCTCGAGCGGATTTAACGTCAGTCCATTCGCCGAAGGTGCGGTCGCAGACACACTAGAAGGGGAACCTCAGTTCAAAACGCGCAAGGCTGCGCCAGATTTGAAGGCAGGTTTTCGTGAGTTGATCGATCGCCGCTACGCGAGGGCAAACCGCGCCGCGGCGACAAGATGCTCGAGCCGCTTGTCGTCTCGCAGCAGCTTCTCGCACTCGGCGGCCAGCTGCGTGATCCGGCTGCAGCTCTTCAGATGCAGCGTCCGCGCGATCACGCGGAGTCTTCGGCGGCCTTCATACACCCCGAGCCATGCAGCAATCATTCGCGCCAGGCCGCCTCTGCCTCGCCGGATCTCTTTCGGCCGCACCTTCATCGCCTCGGCAACCGCGTTGATCACCGTCCCCATCGACGGCCTCCCCGCGGCTCTCTGATCCAGCGGGATGTCGACATGGCGCCACTTGGCGTCGATCTTCTGACGCATCGATCGCAGCCACTGCTCGCTTCCCAGGAACACCCGGCGCCGCAATCCCCTCCAGATCGGATCTGCCGTTCCGACGCCGTCGGCGACGTACTGAATGTAGTTCTGCCGCCAGGTGCTCACCTCGCCGAAGTAAGGAATGAGCTCCCCGGTCGCGAGCCACTCCGGACCCTGGTCGAGCCCGGCCGTGGCGCGGTAGCTCGACCAGCGGTAATCGCCGGGAGTCTGGACCATGTTTGCCCTGACGGGATTGAGCACCACGTAGCGTGCGAGCCGCTGGAGGTACTCCTCGCCCTGCACGTGGATCGCCTTGTAACGCTCGCCGAACAGGTGTCCGACTTTCCCGTGTCGGCGGTTGTACCACGCGGCGTATGTTGCGTTGAGCCACTTCATTCCGAGGGCGAGGTTCGGTTCAGGAGTCTTGAGAACGAGATGAAAGTGGTTCGTCATCAGGACGTAGACGCTGATGAGCCACCCGTACCGGCGCGCAGCCTCGCCGACCAGGGTGAGGAAATGCTCGCGATCGAGGTCATCGTCGAAGATGCGCTGCCTCCTGTTGCCACGGGATGTGACGTGGTACAGCGCTCCGGGATACTCAACGCGTAGTGCTCTTGCCATGCACCCCGAGGATCCCTCGGTCTGGCAGAATCGCAAACACTTCCCGCGATTCACGCCAGAATACTCCTCGGATTGGAAAGTTTTTATGCGATTAGCGGGAGCGCGTCCACAAGGAGTAGAGGTTGCGTTTGATCTCAATGCGCGACTGAAGCTGCGACCCCAAGCTGCGAAGCTGGAAGCTGCGCAAGGTGGTACACCAAGGTGGTACACGATGCGCGACTGAAGCTGCGACCCCCAAGGTACCCCCAAGGTACAGTACACAACACAAAGTGCACCAGAAGCTGCGACCCCAAGGTGCACCAAGGTGCACCAAGGTACCGACACAAGGTGGCCGACATCAGCCCGCTCCGACGTCAAGCCAGGTTCACTCTCGAAACCTGATGCGGACGTCGACGTACGAATGTCTTATCCGGTGTTTGAATCCATTGGAGGCCCAATCCCATGGTCTCGCTTCTCAGGTACTTCTCGCTCACGTTCGCGACCACCTGGATCTGCTGGTTCGCCGCGGGATTGCTGTGGCGTGCCGGGGGCTCTTCCGGCTCGTCGCTCAGCGCACTCGGAGGGGCGGTTTTCCTCCTCGGCGTCTTCATGCCTGGGATCGTTGCGGTTACCGAGACGGGACGAATTGAGGGGAGCCCCGGCGTGCGGTCGCTCCTCGGTCGCATCCTGCAGGCGCGGGTGCCGCTCCGGTTCTACGTCGTGGCGGCCTTCTATTTCGCTGCCATCAAACTCGCGGTTGCGCTCCTGTATCGGGTGATCACCGGAACGTGGCCTCCGTTCAGCGGGGTTCCATGGTATGTCATGGCTGGTGGTCTTCTCGTGTCGATCTGGAGCCAGGCAGGGGAAGAGGTTGGCTGGCGAGGTTATGCCCTTCCGCGCATGAGTGATCACTTCGGGCTGGCCGGAGCAAGCGTTCTGCTCGGCATCATCTGGGCGATGTGGCACCTGCCGCAGTTCTTTTTGTTCCCTCAGGCTGATACGTTCGGGCAGTCATTTCCCACATGGCTTCTGCAGGTGACGGCAATCTCGGTCGCGCTCGCGTGGCTTTACTGGCGGACTGGCGGCAGTCTGCTGCTCGTCATGCTCATGCACGCCGGAGTCAACAACACGAACCTGGTTTCTTCAGCTGTAGCGGGCGCGACCAACCCTCTCGCGCTGAGCACGTCGCTCGTGGCGTGGCTCACCGTTGGTGTCCTGTGGATTGTCGCCGGCTTCCTGCTCGTCGCGATGCGTGGAGCTTCACTCCGGATGCTGACGCCACGGCTTGAGTTAACGGCGAACGAACGGGTGTCATCCTGAGCGCAGCGAAGGATCCCCCTCAGTACTCGCGCTCTACAGCAAGCATTCAGGGGATCCTTCGCTTCGCTCAGGATGGCACCTTCTCCGCTTAGCGGGCCAATCCCCAGCTCCTTGTCCTTACCGCGTCGCCGTCTTCCGCACAGGTCCCATCCACTGATCGGTCCAGGCGAGGATTTCCCTGATGACGTCGTTGAACTCGCTCGGGACGTGCCCTCCGTCGAACACCACATGCTTCTTGTTCGATGTCCCGATCCTGTCGAAGAACGGCTTCTGGGCGGACTCCAACGGAAGCTGGAAGTCGTAGCGGCCGCCAACGAGCAGCGTCGGCACCTTGATCCTCGGCAGGAAATTGTGCGGCTGGGTCTCGGGCGGGCGGTCCGATGTGAAGTAGGCTGGATAGAAAGCGGTGCCGAACAGCACCGATGATCGGAATCGCGTCTCGAGAGCTGTGGATAGCGCTCCAACACTCGCGCCGAGACTCAGCCCGTGATAGGCGATCCTCTTCCTGTCGATGTCACTTCTCGTCTGGAGATAATCAAGAGTTCTGCCGATGTCTTTCACCTGCTGGATCCGCAGATCGCGAGCGGCATTCTGTCCCTGCGGCGGCGCGACCTGGCGCTCGTAGGTACCCTTGTAGACGGGAAAAACCAGTACTCTTCCGCTGCGGATATAGAACTCGACCATCCGCAGCCAGAGGTGCCGGCTCGACTTCGTGAACGTCGCATCGCTGCCCGGGAAGTAGAGGATCGTCTGGTAGGGAGGCTGCGCGTTTTTGGGGATGAAGAGGTAAGCCGTCATCCGTTCGCCACCGTACGCGGCGTCGAACGAAACCTGCTCCTTTCGCCAGCCGTCATGCGTGTCGTCGACCTTCTCGGTTCGTGCGTTGAGCGGAAGCGGGTCATACGCGTACGCACCCGTAATCAGCCGGAAGGTCGCGTCATCCACCGCGGGAGGGATCTCGAATGTGTCGGGGCTGACATCCTCCTTCAATGCATCGGGAATCGGCTCTGCGATCGACATCAGCCTCATGCCGTAGCCCGGTCGGCGTGACAGGGGATCCTGGGCATCGAGGTCGACGTACGAGTAGCCGGGCTCGAGCCACGAGCCGCCGAGCGCATAGCGTCGCTGGTCTACGGCATTGAGGCACCACTCCTTGACGTTGCCTGCCATGTCGTACGTGCCCCAGTTCCCCAGCCCTCCGAGGGAGCCGACGGGGACGACACCCTGCCCTTCGAAGTTACTTTGCGTGAGGATGTCGGAAAAGATCCCTTCATTCCCGGCAGCTCGCTTCCAGTGGAAGACAGTGGGAAGGCTCTTGCCGACGAAGTCTGCATACGCGACCGCTTCGTACCAGCTGATTCCCTCGACGGGATGGTTTTCCTGCCCCTTCGCAAAACTGCCGAGCTCCCAACCGGCCGGCCCCGGTTGGCCCGTCTGATCGACGAATCCGCTCACCGCCTCTTCCCACGAGAGTGTCGTTCCCCCTCGGTTGAAGGGATGCTTCCAGAGCTCCCGCCGCGTGTACCCGGCCCCGTCGACAAACGCCTTGAACTCGGCGTTGGTGACTTCGTACTGGTCGATCCAGAAGTCAGGAAGAGTGACCGTCGTCCCAGCGAAGGTTGATGGGCCGCCCGCGACTGGAACCATTCGCGCAGGTGTCTCGGCCGGCGGGTAAAGCCGGAAGAGCCACTCGTCACGCGCAATGGCGGGAGCGGTTTCGCTGGTGACGTGACCATCGAGCGAGATGCGATAGCGAACCAGGGGAAAGGGGATGTCGACGGCATCGAGGGGGGTCCGTCCGATGGAGATCCAGGGTGATTCGGCACCGCCGCGGTAGGAACGGATCTCCACCTCCGCGCCGGGCGGCTCGCTCTCGAGCGTCGCCGCATATGTCAGATTCGTCCACGCCTGTTGAACCTGTGAGTCGTCGGGTGCGATGTCCATCGCGCGCTTCGCGAGGATGAAGGCGGCGACGGGATCTTCACTGTCGATCAGCCGCTCGATCTCCGTAGGCGCGACGTTTCTGGCCCAGCGAATCTTCGAGTCGTGCCGCCACCAGAGGGCGGCGAGAATCCCAACGATCAGCAGGGCCGCGACAACTGTTCCGATAAGAAGCGGGCGGCGGCCTGGGCTGACTGCTGCGGGCCTCTCGAACAGACTGCGCCTCAGTTCGAGCAGCGCCGCATGAATCTCTCCCGCATCGGCGTACCGTTCCGCCGGATCCTTTGCAAGACAGCGGTCGACGATCTTCTCCAGAGCGGGAGGAAGATCCCCTCGGACTGACGACAGCGCCGGTGGCGAATTCAGGAGAATTGCCGCGAACGTCGAGACCGGGTTACTCGTCCTGAACGCTGCCTTTCCCGTCAGAACCTCATAGAAGACGACGCCTAGCGCAAACACGTCCGAGCGCGAGGTTGCCCTCTGGCCCTGAACCTGTTCGGGCGCCATGTAGCCGATGGTTCCCACCATTGCACCCGGCCTGGTGAGTGGACCGGTCATCTCGGCTGTCGGATCCTCCGGGCTTGTGGAAGTCTCAGGCCGCATCAGACGCGCGAGCCCGAAGTCGACGACTTTGACTACGCCGGAGCTCGTGAGCATCATATTCGCCGGCTTCAGATCGCGATGAATGATTCCGGCCGCATGGGCGGCGGCCATCGCGCTCGTGATCTGCAGCGCGATGTCGAGGAAACGCTCGAGACTGAGCGGCTCCCCGGCGACCGAAGAGAGGGGAGCACCGTCGATCTTCTCCATCACGATGTAGTGGAGAGAGCCCTCCTGTTCGATCGCATGAACGGTGACGATGTTGGGATGATTCAGAGATGACGCGGCGCGCGCCTCCTTGAGGAAACGCCGGACGCTGTCGTCGTCTGCGGACGTCTCAGGAAGGGTCTTGATCGCGACGTCGCGCTCGAGACGGCTGTCGCGTGCCTGATAGACCTCACCCATACCGCCTTTTCCAAGGCGAGTTTCAATCGTGTAGTGAGAGAGTTTTCGTCCGATCATCGAGGAGCTCGAATATCGTCGACGAGCATGGTAGCGCGGGGATGCTCGCGCGAGCAGCTTTTAAGGAGTCGTCATGGGGGCTGAGGGGTCAAATTTTTCCTTTCAAGGTTTGAATGCCGCGGGGTGATCGCGATTCTCTGTTGCGGCTGACGGTTGTCATGTGCAGGCCCGGCGGCCGGCCTCACAATGCCTTCCGCCGCCTTTTCGGCGACGGGAGGATGAAAATGATGAGATCGACGATGGCCGCGTTTCTGTTTGGAGCACTCTTGGCGATTCCGATCGCAGCGGAGGAAACGATGCAAGTTCAACTCGCAATCACCATAGGGGAGGGAGCCGATCAGGAAGTCAAGAAGCTCCATCAGGGGGCATGGACGCAGTTGGTGCAGATCACTCTGCGCAACGGCAAGCCGCTCACCACGCACCAGGCGAAGGAGGCGGTAACTATCCAGTGCGTCAGCGGCGAGGGCACTCTGGTCGTCGACGGCGTCGAGCGGATCGCGCTCACACCCGGCGTGGTTGTGCTCCTCGAGCCGAATGTCGCCCACGCGGTCGAGTCGGCTCCCGAGGTCTCGGTGCTGGTGACGCGATTTCTGACGACGCAATGAAACTCGGGTGGCGCGAATGCCGAGTCAGATCACCGGGTTCATCCGGAGATACAGTCGAATCTCATCCGTGAGGTGGATCGCTGAAGCTCGCGTATTCGTTTGCGAACGACCGGGGTCACCGGTGATTCTGGGAAGGCCCTCACGAATTGTTCGAGCTCGAGCATTGCCTCATAACGCCAACCACACACGCAGGTACCCTCCGCCACTTCTTCTTCAATCGCTGCGATCTGTTCAGCGACGTGCGCGAGATAAGCCTCAGGGTACAGAGTCCGAAAAGAGAGCCAGTCCGAGTAGCGAGCGACGAGCTCGCCCTCACCCAGGGTCGTACATCCGGAGTAGTCGGTCTGTTGTGCGATGTACGACTTCCACACTCCACCAGGCAACGTAGCGGTGTAGTGTCGAAAAAACTCGACGTCCACGGGTCCGCCGAATTTTTCGGCCAACGACGAGAAAAAGGCGGGATCGGGCTGGACGTAGAGAATCAATTCGCGGTTGACCTTGATACCGGGAAGGGATTTGACGAGCGCTTCAAATTCTGAGGGCGACAAGCGCTCGAGCTGGTTGCCGTCATCCCCTTCCGTCCGCAGAAGTGCGTCACGGACATCCAGCGCTGCCTCAAATGTCACGGCAACAGACACATTCGGTACTCCGGAACGGAGCCCGTTGAGCATCGACGAG
Organism: Thermoanaerobaculia bacterium; assembly: GCA_041750915.1. Taxonomy (GTDB): domain Bacteria; phylum Acidobacteriota; class Thermoanaerobaculia; order Gp7-AA8; family Gp7-AA8; genus JBGSYJ01. Next base: position 10,071 of record JBGSYJ010000086.1, read on the forward strand.
TAAGCTTCGACCTGAGGGATCGGCGGGAAGGCGGACGCCGCCAGAATGATGAGCATGCATGCCTGCATAAGGGCTCACGGCTCGCCGCTTCCGGCGCGATCCGCACAGGAAAAGTATACGCTCTCGTAGCAGTTGCCTGGGTGCTACGAATAAGTCACTTGGAAAGACGCGTCTGACCCGCGCAGGGACGCGCAGGAAAGTAGCCTGTGAAATGAAGAGCGGAATCGACCGTGGCACGTGATCGAGTCAACGTTGCCGGAAGATTGCGCTGAGCTGGTCGACTGGAGTGGAAGAGTCCGTGGCGCGAAGCTCCTTCGCTGAAC
>JBGSYJ010000087.1:0-21527 GCA_041750915.1 Thermoanaerobaculia bacterium
GCACTAGCCGGAGCATTCACCAGCGACTCAGTGCGCCCTCGCGGCTCCTCGCGCAGAAAGTAGACCATGACGGCGAAGACCAGCCCCGGGAATCCGAGCAGGTAGAACGCCCAGCGCCAGCCGAAGTCCTGAGCGATCCAGCCGCCAAGGAAGAAAGCCATGCCGCCGCCGATCGCGATCCCTGACGAATAGATCGATTGCACGGTCGCGCGCATCCTCGGAGGAAAGTAGTCGCTGAGCAGCGACAGCGCCGCCGGACCAAGTGTTGCCTCTCCGACTCCCACCATGACGCGGCATCCGAAGATCGTCCAGAAGCTGTCAGCGAATCCCGTCAGTCCGGAGAACAGGCTCCAGACCGCCAGGCCCGCAGCAATCATGTTCTTCCTCGACACGCGATCTGCGAGCCGCCCGAACGGGATTCCCAGCAACGTGTAGAAGATGACAAACGAGGTCGTGCCGAGCAGGGCGAGCTGGAGATCGGAGAAGCTCATCTCCTGCTTGATCGGAGTGAAGAGAATGTAGATGAGCGTACGGTCGAGAAAATTCAGCACGTAGACGATGGTGAGCAGCGCGAGGGCGTACCAGGAGTAAGCGGGAACGCGGTCCGAGACCTCGGTTGCGAGGGAAGAACTCTCCGGTGGAGGAGTCGTACTGGACATGGGTGGCACTTTCCCTTCGCGGACGCTGTGTGAATTTCTTGACAATGTACCCAAGGGTGATGAATATTGTCCAGAAAAACATACCGACCAGTCGGCCGGGAACTTTGGAGGAGCTGATGATTCGTCGTTTCCTGGTGTGCCTCGTTCTGTGTCTAACCTTTCCTCTCCTGGCCCAGGTCGATCGCGCCTCGCTGACCGCGACCGTGCTCGATCAGTCGGGTGCCCCGATCCCCGGAGTGACCGTCACCCTGACGCGCCCCGATACGGGATTTACGTCAGTACTTGTAACGGACACGAGCGGATCCGCCCGATTCAGTACGCTCGCACCCGGAGCGTATGACGTCGAGTTCGCACTCGAAGGCTTCGCGAGTATCACGCGCGATCAGATGGTACTTCGAGTCGGTGAGAACGCGCGGGTGGGCATCGAGATGCGGGCGGCGGCCAGCGAAGCGATCACCGTCACCGGCTCCTCGCCCCTGGTCGACATCCACAAGACCGACTCCTCGACGAACATCACCCCTGAACAGATCGACTCTCTTCCCGTTGCCGATCGAGACTTCCAGCGGCTGGCGTTCATCACCCCTGGTGTTCAGCGTGAGCGCGGCGCATTTCGTTTCGTTGGCGGAGGACCGGTCATCGGCGCGGGCGGCAACGCATCGCAGTCGACCATCCTCGTGAACGGGATGGATCTGACCGACCAGGCGCTCGGACTTGCCAGGACGCGCTTCAGTCAGGATGCGATTCGCGAGTTCCGTGTGATCACGAACCGCTTCGACTCCGAGATCGGAGGATCTGCCGGCGGCGCCCTGTCGATCGTCACCAAGTCGGGCACGAACGAGATGCACGGCAATGTATTCGGATTCTTCCGCGATGACTCCCTCCGTTCCAAGAGCACGTTCGAGCAGGAAAAGAACGACTACACCCGCAGCCAGCTCGGCTTCACGCTGGGCGGCCCCATCCAGCGTGACAAACTCTTCTACTTCGCGTCGGTCGAGCGGATCGATGAGGACAACATCGTGCTGTTCCGTCCAGGCGGAGCCTTCGCATCCACCGCGCAGGACATCGAGCATCCATTCACCCAGACGCTTCTGTTCGGAGCCGCGGACGTCATCTTCAATTCGCAGCAGACAGGCGGCGTCCGGGTCGTCTACGAAGACTACGACGAGGAAAACTTCCGGGTCGGCGGAGTCGTCGACGTGAGCGCGGGGCAGAAGCTCGAGCGTACGAATTGGAACACATCCTTCGAGCACAACTGGGCGCTTTCGGCCAACGCCTCCAACGCAGCTCGTTTCCAGTACGGAGGCCGCAAATACTTCGAGCCCACCAATTCCGACGCGGTAGGCGAATGGTTCTCCGGAGGCAACACGCTGCAGAGCGGATCCAACATTCTCGGAGACCTTCTCGGCGACGGGACGGCCTGGGAGATTCGTGACACCCTGCATCTGCACAGGACAGTGGGGCGATCCACCCACGACATCAAGACGGGCTTTTCCGCTCAGTTCATCGACGAACGTTCGCGAATCGATGTCTACGAGGACGGCCTGTTCCTTTACCTGACGGATACACGGGCCATCCCACTCGCGTACGCATATGGCGTGGGCTCGTCTGACGTGAGAACCGATACGGAGATCTACGGCCTCTTCATCGAAGACTCCTGGCGTCCGACCACGAAGCTCGTACTCAACCTCGGAGTGCGCTATGACCTCGATACCAACGGCAACAACCCGGACTTCCAGCACCCGCTCGTTCCCAACGGCCGGGATCGCGACGACGACAACATCCAGCCGCGATTCTCGTTCAGCTATGACCTGCGTGGCGACGGAAGCAATGTCGTGCGCGGAGGCGCGGGACTCTTCACCGGACGCTTCCTCCTGGTCCCGGCATTCTCCGAGCTCCAGCAGAATGGAGTCACCGGACGCGTGCTCTTCACCCGGCTCAATGGCGCGCTGTTCGGCTTCCCATCCCTCGCCCTCGATCCCAACAATCCGACAACGACCGGAATCGTCTCCAAGCCGGCAATCGCTCTGATGTCGCCGACGCTGGAGGCGCCGGAGTCGACCCAGGCGTCGCTCGGCTACACCATGCGGCTGGGATCTTCCCGCATGTTCTTCGACGGCGAAGCAATCTACGTCGAAGGTGACAACGAGATCGTCATCCGGGACATCAACTTCGATCCGACCGGGCCGGTGCGCCGGCCGAACACGAACTACGACCAGATCAATATGTATACGAATGAGGGTCACTCGGAATATAAGGCCCTGGTCCTGAGCCTCAACGGCAACATTCGCGAGAGAGACCTGATCACCGCCTCCGTGACGTTCGCCGAGAAGGAGAACATCAGCGACGACTTCAGCCCCGAGTTTCCATTCGGCTATCCGAGTGATCCTTCGAACATCGAAGCGGAATACGGACCGGCCCGCGGCGCCGAGGATTATCGGATCGTCGTGAGCGGCGTGTTCCACCTTCCGTACGGTCTGACGGTCGCGCCGATCTTCGAGTATGGCTCCGGTCAGCCGTGGACGCACCGTCTCGGCTACGACGCAAACGGCGACGGCAAGAACTCCGATCGGCCCGCCGGAGTGGGACGCAACACTCAGGATGGTCCCTCGTTTCAGTCGGTGTCGCTCAGACTGACCCGCGGATTCGCGGTTCCGGGCTTCGGCATACTCGAGGCCATCGTCGAGGGCTTCAACATACTCGATGAAGAGAACTTCGATGTGAACTCCGTCAATGCAGCTGAATTTCTCAGCGGTCCGACGGCGGCGAATCCGGCAGGCGTCCGGAACCCGGGCTTCGGAACGTATCGCGCCACCCTGCCCCCGCAGGAGATCCAGCTCGGTCTCCGTATGGTCTTCTAAGGGGGCCAGCGTGGAGCTCGGACTCGAGGATAAAGTTGTCATCGTCACCGGTGGCGCGGCAGGAATCGGCCGCGCCACGGTCGAGCGGTTCGAGGCGGAAGGCGCGAGAGTCGTCGTCTGGGACATGACTGCCGAACCGCGCGTAGACGTGACTCGCGCGGAAGAAGTCGACCAGGCTGTTCAGGATGTAATCTCGCGTTACGGTCGTATCGATGTCCTGATCAACAACGCCGGAATCGTCCGCGACTCGCAGCTGGTGAAATGGAAGGATGGCGCCGTCGTCTCCATGATGGATGACGCCACCTTCGACGCTGTCGTGAATGTGAATCTCAGGGGAGTCTTTCTCTGCAGTCGCGCGGTGGTGCCTCACATGATTGCCGCAGGCCGCGGAGTGATCCTGAACGCTTCATCGATCGTGGGACTTTACGGAAACTTCGGACAGACGAACTACGCGGCAACGAAGGCCGGGGTCATCAGCTTCACACAGACCTGGGCGCGTGAGCTGGGCCGGTACGGGATACGCGTCAACGCCGTCGCTCCCGGATTCATCGCGACGGACATCTTGAAGGCCATGCCCCCGAAAATCGTGGAGGGTATGGCAGCTAGAGCACCTCTCGGCGCGCTCGGTGAACCCGGCGACGTTGCAAATGCATACGCATTCCTCGCTTCCGATGCCGCAAAGTACGTAAGTGGCGCGGTGCTTTCGGTGGATGGGGGACTGGTCCTTGGAACGTGAATCATGACCCACGCGACCATAGTCAGTACGGGCAGTTATCTTCCGGAAATCGAGATCACGAACGATATGCTTCGCGCGCGGTTCGATGGCGAGGCGCCGGAGTTCGTGGACAAGATGGAAGCCTCGAGCGGCATCCTGAGACGGTGGCACGCGCCTGAAAGCTGGGCCGCGTCCGACCTCGCCTTGCGAGCTGCCGAGCAGGCACTCCATCGCGCCGGCAAAAGCGCCGACGAAGTCGATCTGATCATCCTCGGAACCGACTCACCCGATTACATCACTCCCGCGACATCCGTCGTCCTCCAGTCCAAACTCGGGGCGTCGCGGGCAGGTACATTCGACGTCGGTTGCGCCTGTGCGTCCTTTCCCACAGCGCTCGCTTCCGCCGCCGGTCTCATGTCCGTGAACAAGACACTCCGCACGGTCCTCGTCGTCGGCGTCTACATGATGCACAAGCTCGCGGGCCCGGACGACCCAATGATGTTCTTTTACGGCGACGGAGCAGGCGCCGTAGTTCTGGAGCGTTCCGAACAGCCCGGGTTTCTCGGCTCTGCATTTCGAGCCGACGGAAGCTATCACCGTAACTGGCTGATTCAGTCGGGCGGAACGGTGGAACCGTCAAGCGAAGAGTCGGTACGCTCCGGCCGCACGACTGTGCGGATGCTCGAACGGTATCCACCCGAAATCAATGAAGAAGGCTGGCCCTTCATGGTTCGCAAGGTCGCTTCCGATTCCGGCTTCACGATCGACGATATCGACTTCGTGATCTTCACGCAGGTGCGACGGCCGACAATCGAGCTCGTGATGCGAGACCTCGGGATGCCGATGGAGAAGACCCATACTGTCATGGAGAAATGGGGCTATACGGGATCCGCGTGCATCCCGATGGTTCTTGACGATGCGGTACAGCAGAAAAAGATCAAGCCGGGCGATCTTCTCGTGATGATCGGCTCGGGCGTGGGATACAACCAGGCCGCGACGGCATTCCGTATGCCCGCGAACGAAGGGAGACTCTTTGGCTGAAATGGATCCCATATCGGCAGCTCTCGAATTGGGGCGTGCGCTCCTGCTCACCGCGGGACTCGCGAAAGCTGAGACCGGCGAGACGGTTTACTTCGCAGGTGGAAAAGAAGACGGCCCGGTGATCGTCCTTGTTCACGGAGTCAACGATCAGGCGGGCTCGTGGGCCGCGGTGGCAGCGAAGCTCGCAAAGGACTACCGACTGATCATTCCCGATCTTCCCGGACACGGATCAAGCGGACCTCAGGAGGGCCCGATAGGACTTCCCATGATCGTCGAGAGCCTTCATGAAGTGATCGAGAAGGAAGGCGCGACGAAAGTCACACTCGTCGGCAACTCGATGGGCGCCTGGGTCAGCATGATGTACCTGCTGGACCATCCCGATCGAGTCGAGCGGCTCGTCATCGAGTCGGGCGGCGGGCTGGCTATCGCTCCTGGTGTCAATCTGATCGCGACGAACCGTGAAGAGGCTGTAACTGTGCTCCGCGCGGTTCATGGGCCGGACGCCATCATCACGGACGCTTCGATCGATGCGATGTTGAAACTGAGCAAGGACGCGCCCTTCCACCGTGTACTCGCTTCGAACGTCTTCCCTCACTTTCTCGATCAGCGCATTGGGGAGATCGATGTCCCGACGACGATCCTATGGGGAGAGCATGACGGGGTCGTGCTTCGGCCCTACGTAGACAAGCTCGAGGCAGGAATCCCGGGAGCGCGCGTCAAGGTCATCAAAGGTGCCGGACACATTCCGCACGCTCAGCAGCCGGAACGCTTTCTCGAGGGTCTGCGCGAGGCGCTGGCCGACCGGCCGACTGCAATCAAGAGCTCCATTGACGTTCCGAGCAGGTCTGCGGCGATACTCTGACGCATGACCATTCGGACACAGGTGGAGCGCTCGGAGAAATCGAGACAGCAGATTCTCGATGCGGCGCTCGAACTTTTCTCCCACAAAGGCTACGGCGCCACCAGTGTGCAGGACATCGCGAGCGCGGCGGGGATCTCCAAGGGAAATCTCTATCACCACTTTCCTGAGAAAGAGACGATCTTTCGCGCGTTGCTCGAACGTTACTTCGCAGCACTCTCCGATCCGAATTTCCCGTTCAACCGAGCGCTTGCCACCGGCACATTTCCCGAGAATCTCGAGGATCTGGGACGCGCCGCCCGCGACATGGTCATCGAGTATCGCGAATACGTGACCCTGATTTACGTGGACGTCGTCGAATTCGACGCGTCGCACGTTCGAAAGTTCTACGCAGAGATGGCCAATCGTTTCGATGCCTTCATCAAGGCGCAGGGAATGGAGAAGGAGCTCGAAGGGAAGCTGGCTGAGGGTCTCTCCCCCCGTTCGGCGATGATGCTGGCCACTCGGGTCTTCTTCAACTACTACTCGGTGGAGATCGTCTTTGGTGTGCGCGACCACTTCGGACGAAAGTCGGATGTCGCCCTGAATGAGATCACGCGCATCCTCCGCCACGGCATGCTGAGGAACGGCGCGCCGGCCGTCTCAAAGACGGTCGATCCGAAGAAAGTCGCAAGCAGATCTCGCGTTGCAAAAGCGAAGCGTTGAAAGGACCGACCATGCCCACCATTCAAGTCAATGACGCCGAGCTCTATTACGAAGAGAAAGGAAGCGGCGAGCCGCTCCTTCTGCTCCACGGTCTCGGTTCCAGCACGCTGGATTGGGAACCGCAGATTGCGTCGTTCTCGAATCGGTACCGCGTCATCGCGCTGGATATGCGGGGAAGCGGAAAGTCTCGCGATACCAAAAATCCCGCAGGACCGTTCTCGATCCGGCAGTTCGCAGCTGATTCTGCGGCGGTGCTCGACCGCCTCGGCGCATCGCCCGCCCATGTCGCGGGACTTTCGATGGGTGGAATGATCGCATTTCAGCTGGCAGTCGACTCTCCAGCGTCGGTCAAGACGCTCTGCATCATCAACAGCGGGCCTCGACTGGTCCCTGAGGGATTCAAGGAGAACTACGCGATCGCAGTTCGCAAGTTCGTCTCGCGCTTCTTCGGACCGCGGACATGGGGAAAAATCCTGGCTCCCAAGCTGTTTCCCAAGCCGGATCAGGAGGCACTGCGTCAGCAGTTCATCGAGCGTATGGGGATGAATGATCCGAGAGCATACTGGGCATCGCTAAAGGCGCTTATCGGCTGGAGCGTTCTGGATCGGATCGACAGCATCGAAGTCCCCGTCCTGGTCGTGCACGCGGACCAGGACTACTCAAAGCTCGAGATGAAAGAGGCCTACACGAAGCGGATGCGAAATGCTCACCTGGTCGTCGTGAAGGACGCGAGACACACCCTTCCGATCGAAGAGCCTGAGAAGTTCTTCCCGGTGCTCTCGGATTTTCTCGAGAAGCACTCGCAGAAACCGTCGGCCGTCGGAGTCTGAGCCATGGCACACCTGGGGACGATCGTCGCAAGGCACGCGCGGAACCGGCCGGACCATGAAGCCGTAGTGTTCGGGGATCAGCGCTTCACATGGAGCGATTTCAACGAGCGCGTGAACCGCGCATCGAACGCTCTCTTTGATCTGGGACTGCAAAAGGGCGATGCCGTGGCGCTACTCCTTCCCAACTGCGTCGAGCTCATCGATCTGTACTGGGCGGCTGCGCAGACAGGAATCGTCGTCGTGCCGCTCAGCCCCCTCCTTCGCGGAACTGGCCTGCTCTCGCTGCTGAAAGATTCAGGGTCGAAGGCACTCATTACGACGGCGTCCATGATTCCCGTGGTCGAGGAAATTCGCGGTGAACTTCCCGGGATTCCAGCAGACCGCTGGATCGTCATCGAAGATGCCGTTGACGGTTTCGGCAACTACGACCGCCTGGTCCGTTCTGCAAGCAGCGAGCGGACTTCGATCGAACTTTTCAGTGACGACACGTACAACATCATCTACAGCAGCGGAACGACCGGGTTGCCAAAGGGAATCATCCACACCCACGAGATCCGCGCGAACTATTGCTCTGTGTTCGCAAACGCATTCCGGATGACTCCCGAAAGCATCGTCATGCATGCGGGCTCTCTGATCTTCAACGGCGCGCTCGTGACCTTCTTCCCGTCATTCCTTCTCGGGGCGCGCTACATTCTCCGGCCTCGATTCGACCCCGAGGACTTTCTCGATACGATTCGACGCGAGAACGTCACACATATGATGATGGTTCCCTCGCAGATCGTGGCGATGCTCGACTCACCCGGCTGCACTGAGGACACTCTGCAGTCGATCGAGATGCTCTGTTCGGTCGGCGCCCCGCTGCACAGAGAGCACAAACAGCGACTGAAGAGCATCGCGCCGAATGTCCTGTACGAACTGTATGGTCTGACCGAAGGATTCGTCACGGTGCTCGACCGGACCGACTACGAGCGGAAACTCGACTCCGTCGGGCCACCCGCGCACTTCAACGAGATGCGCATCGTCGGTACGGACGGCAAAGATCTTCCGCCGCGCGAGGTGGGAGAAATCGTCGGCCGCGGAGCGTTTCTGATGCCGGGATATCACGGCCGTCCGGATCTCACCGAGAAGGCGATCGTCGATGGCTGGCTGCACACCGGCGATCTGGGATACGTCGATGAAGACGGTTTTCTCTATCTCGTCGATCGAAAAAAGGATCTCATCATCTCGGGCGGCATCAACGTCTACCCGAAGGACATCGAAGAGGTTCTCGTGCAACATCCCGCTGTGCGCGAAGCGGCGGTCTTCGGGATTCCCAGTGAAAAGTGGGGTGAGGTTCCCCTCGGTGCGGTCGTTCTGAAGAGCGGTTCGACAATCGGTGCCGACGAACTGCGTGACTGGACGAACGCGCGCGTGGCCGCACGGTATCAACAGTTGAAAGAGATCCTGATTCTGGAAGACTTTCCCCGATCGTCCGCGGGCAAAACACTCAAACGGATGTTGCGCGAACCGTACTGGGCAGGCCACAAGGCGCACATCTGACGAACGAAGTTAAGCTGGAAAAGGTGTCATCCTGAGCGAAGCGAAGGATCCCCTGATTGCTTGCGGCACAGCGAGTCCTGAGGGGATCCTTCGCTCCGCTCAGGATGACACGCGTTCGTTCGCTGCTTAGCTTGGGAGATTGGCTCTGACCGACCCCTGACGTATCTCGATCTCTAATTTGGGTAGAGCCGATGGAGGGAGATCACGGTCACGCCTTTTCCGTCGGTTGCCGCCTGGATTGCGGAGTGGGTTCCATCCGGGCGAGCCACAGAGACTGTCTTCAACTGTTCGCCCATGGTAATTGACTCTTTCAAGGTGCCGAGTTTTGCTCCTTCAACCTTGTAGAAGGCTTCGACCTTTGCGGGCGAATCCGTGGTCCGATAGTGGACAGCGAACGTATCTCCGGTTGCGCCCTGCAGCTTGACCCGCGAATATTCGACTTCCGTAGCGCCCGGGTAGACTGGGAGACCGATCTTTTCGTCGGTCACTTCGCCCTGGTATGGCGGCGGTTGATCGGCGGACTGCTCGACCTCTGTGCCATCGGACTGGGCCGGGACTTCAGCTGGCGAATCGGATACGCCGGCTCTCTCACCACCTCCACAAGCTGCCAGAGACATCGCAAAGATTACAACCAGCGCATTTTTCATGGCCGGAGTATACGCGGTAAGGTCGTGGAGACCGTTCGCGGGAGAGGTGTCATCCTGAGCGAAGCGAAGGATCCCCCTCAGGATTCGCTCGGTGCAAGCAGTCGGGGGATCCTTCGCTTCAACGAGCGACTCCTGCGCTTCGACCATGATCCTGATCAGGGACTAGTAGGGCAAGGTGGCGCATTCATCCCTCCGTTGCTGGCCATAAAACGGACATCTGACGACAGTCCTTGCTCCGCAAGGATTCGACGCCGAGTTCGTTCAGGTTGCACCACCTCTTCACGCGTTATCCACGCTGGCTCACTACACTGACCGAGTTCACAAAGCCCCCCAACAAGCCGGCAATTACCAAGAGGAGACTGGGATGATCTCGCGCTGGACCCTGCTGCTGTGCACGATGTTTACGCTCGTTCCGCCAGCACTCGCGGCCAGCGAACCTGCGGAGTCGCTCACACTTTCTGGCGATGCTCAAGCGCTTCCGTCATTACCTGACGGGATCACGCAGCTTCGCTTCGACGAGTTCTTCGAGCCGATCGGCCGAGGCGGCCTCGAGTTCTCCGAAAAGGTGAAAGGGCTCGACGGGCGACGAGTGCGGATTCTCGGGTACATGGTGCGGCGCGACGATCCGGTTCCGGGAACGCTCATCCTGACGCCGAGGCCGGTGCAGTTGCACGACCACGAGTATGGCCTAGCCGACGATCTTCCCGCAGCCACTCTCTACGTGACTGTGCCGAACTCTCCGGGACGTACGGTGACCTGGACGCCCGGCCTGCTTCTTCTCACAGGGACTTTGAGCATCGGAAACCATGAAGAACCCGACGGCCGCATCTCGAGCGTCCGCCTGACCCTCGACCCACCCCCAGCCGCTGCAGTCGAAACCCGGCAACAGCCGGATCAAAAGGAGAAACGATGAGAACGAGACTTCGAGAGATCACGCTCACGCTGGCCGCTCTGGCCATCACAACCGCAGCACACGCCGCACCTTCGGTGACGCGCCTTACGCCGCCGAGCGAGTTGTTCAGCTCCGGGAATTCGAATGCGCCGTACGTGTCGCGCTTTCTGCCTGGCCAGCGCTTCGACCTCCAGGCGACGATCCGGCCAGACGCGGGTCAGACGATCACGGGCGTCCAGTTCTTCGTCAACGGATCGGCGGTCGCTGGTCCGGTAGCCCTCACAGGGGCAACGGTGGCAGGCCTTCCGGCGAACACCACGATCGCGAGTCTGCGCGCTTATTCAGTCAATCATCCGGGCGTCCACGAACTTCGAGTGGTTGCGAGGCAGAGTGACAATCAAACGGTCAGCGCGCGCGGAAACTTCGAGATCGTTCGCCTTGACGGCGTCGGCCGCAAGGCGAAGAACGTGATCTATATGATTGGCGATGGCATGGGGATCGCGCATCGTACCGCGGCGCGCATCATGCTCAACGGAGTCAGCCAGGGGAAAGCAAAAAGCCTGCTCTCCATGGACAAGTTTCCTTATACGGGAGTGGTGATCACGCATTCATTGAACTCGATCGTCACGGACTCGTCGCCCGGCGCCGCCTGCTACGCGAACGGGAACAAGAGCAACAACAATCAGCACGGCGTCTTTCCCGACGACACGACCGCAAATTTCGACAACCCACGTGTCGAATCGATTGGCGAATATCTCGCACGGACTCAGGGCAAGTCCCTCGGCATCGTCACGACCTCTGACGTTTTTGATGCCACGCCCGCTTCGTTCGCCTCCCACACGCAGAGCCGCGGTGCCGGCACAGGAATCGTCGACCAGTTCTTTGACGACCGCGGCCTGACCGGACTCTCCGTGCTCCTCGGTGGCGGACGGAAGTGGTTCCTTCCCGCCTCGACTCCGGGATCAGCACGCGGGAACTCGACCGACTACGTCCTTCCCGCCGACATCGTCTCGGGGTGGGGCGCCGCATCGGGCGCTCTCGACCCGGAGCGCAATCTGATTGCAGGATTCCAGGGCGCAGGCTTTTCGTACGTCGCAAACGCGACGGAGCTCCTCGCGGTTTCACCTTCAACTACCCGGCTGCTCGGGCTCTTCTCGCTGTCGAACATGAACGTCGCGCTCGATAAGATCGACAAGCGACGAGGCACTTCCACAGTCGTCGACGATTACGGATTCCCGGATCAGCCCATGCTCGATGAGATGACCGACAAGGCGCTCCAGGTTCTGAGCAACGACCGGGACGGATTCGTGCTGATGGTCGAGGCCGCCTCGATCGACAAGCAAGGGCACAACATGGATACGGAGCGATGGATTCTCGACACCATCGAGTTCGATCGCGCTATCGAGAAAGCCCGGCAATTTGCCGAGCGCAACCCCGATACCGTCGTCGTGATCACGGCAGACCACGAATGCGCCGGTGTCAACATCATTGGTTCGTCGCGAGTAACGAACGCCGATCTGGAGACGCGTGCACTTTCCGGCGAAGGCGCTGCTCAGCTCCGCAGCAACGTCGTCGGAACGTATGATCAAGCTGGGTTCCCACAATACACGATCGATCCGGACGGCTATCCGACAACAACAGACATCGACCGCCGAATGCTGATCGGTTACGCGGCGAACGCCGACCGCTACGAGGACTGGCTCACGAACCCGCTGCCGCTGCGAGACAGCCAGCAGCCCTTCAATGGAGTTCCGCCGCTTAGCACCTATCCTTCAGGTCCGCTCAGCCGCGACACGGCAGGAAACTTTCTGGTGACCGGACAGGTCGCGGACGGCTCAGCCGCGCATACCGCTTCTGACATCGTCGTTTCTGCGACGGGAAGAGGAGCCGCGCAGTTCAGCGGCGTCATGGACAACACGGATGTGTTCTTCCGCGTCATGAATGTCGTTCTGGGCGGCGAGAAGATTCCGGGCAACGACAGGTAACTTTCCTTCAGCGCACAGGGAGGGCGGTGTACAGCACCGCCCTTCCTGACTCTGCTCAAACGGATACTTCGCGAACCCTATTGGGCAGGCTACAAGGCTCACATATGGACTTGCTGGAGCGCGAGAAGTAGCGGGACATTCCGATGTCCCGCATTTCAGAGAGTAAAGCGGTAGGAGCTATGGGGCATTCATCCCAGGGTCGTCGCGCCAGAACTCGCGAGACTTCAACGAACGAAGAACGGCGGATCGGAATCCGCCGCTACGGCGAGGGATTTCTGGCCTCCTCGAGCCTGCGCCGGAAGTAAGGAACCTGCGGCGCGAGCTCGACCGCTTTCTCGAACGCGGCAACCGCTGCCCCGATATCCCCCTTCCGCGAGTAGCCTTCACCCAGGCTGTCCCACAGGTTTGCCGAGTCGGGATGTTCGCTCGTGTTGAGACGGAACACCGTGATGGCGTCGTCTAGCTTCTCTTCTTCGAGGAGAGAGTAGCCGAGCGCATTCAACTCCTGACTCAACGACTGGTACTGGTTGACGGGATCCGACTTGTAGGCGCGGTATGCCGCAATCGCCCCTTCTGCGCCGCCTGCCGAGATTCCGGTCAGCATCTTTGTACGAAGCAGCGAATCGTCATCGAACGCGATCACAGCATCGAGGACAGGGTCGCGGCCGCTCATGAGATCGCTCGATGATAGCTCCACGAACAGATGCGGGAGTGTCGACTCGCGATCGTCCGCTGGGTGAACGTCCTGCCACCAGAGGCTCGACGCCCGGATCTCCAGACCGCTGTTCGGCAGTCGTATCGGCCGCGGGTCGCCGTAGTGATTTGGCCGAGCGCCCGTCGGCTCTCCAGCAAACATGACGTTCGTATGTTTCTCCATCATATTGACGAAGTTCTGGGCGGCGGAGAACGTCTCGCGCCCGATGATCGTAAACAGCTTCCCCCGCTGATTGACGTGGTCGCGCTTTATGATCTCGTGAATCACGGGAAGCGCGAGTGTATTGTTGCCGCCACCGTTGTTCCGGACGTCGATGACGAGCTTGAAGTCCGGGTTCGCATCGGCTGCAGCGAACACGTCCCTGAAGAACCTCGCGGGCGAGATGTCGTCCTGCCACTGGACAGCTTCGAACTTCACATAGATCGTTTCCGACTCCGGCAGAACCTCGAACCAGAAGTTCTTCTCGAGAGGCGCCATCGGCCAGACCGGGCGGCCTCGCAGATACAGCGGAAGAGCGCTTCCGCCATCTGCGCGGATCATCTCGAGACTGGGGATCTCGCGGAACTGCACCGGCTCGACGTGGACCTCGCGTACTGTGCCGTCTTTTTCAATCGAGAGCTTCACGCGTTCGACCGAGTCCGTCACGCCAAGGGCGTGAAGGACCTCGGGAATCGCGAGGTACGCGGGCGCCATCGCTCGACCGGTCATGGCGTTGTCGCGTGGAGTCACGCGAAGAACCCGCGTCATGGCTTCCGAAGCCGTCTGCGACCCGATTCTGACCACCTTTCCGCCCACCAGATTCGCGTACGACTCGGAGGCTGCAGTCACAAAGAGTCCATCGCTGAAGTCGTAGAGCCGCAGCGGAAGCATGTGGAAGCCAGCGGCCGGTGCGGAGGGATTGATGAACGTGTGACCGTCGCCGACGCTGGCAACGATCTCCGCGATCCCGACGACGATCTCGTGATCGGCAAGGTCGGGCACTCTGGCGGACAACGCTTCCGCGGCTGCGTCGAGTTGCTCACGTGACGTTGTGTGGAACGCGTTCTTGTGAACCTTCGGCAGCTCTCGCCTGAGGGCCTCGATGTCCTCACGCCAGTGCGCCGTCGATTCAGGCGCTCTCGCAGCGTCCGCGGGCAGGCTCGCTCCCGCGAGCAGAGCGATGGAAAGGATTGCGGATGGCCGTATCAGCACGCAGTTCCTCCTCGATTGGCGATACAAAGGTCTTACGCAGGCCGGCCGGCTTTGTTCAGCCATGTGGCAGGGCCTTCCCAGGCCCTGCCTATCGGATAGTGCAGATGTACGACACCTGGAGCCACGTCCCCGTATGAATGCTCCAACCTTCGCACCTCGTTACTGCCCGAACAAGGCAGGGCCTGGGAAGGCCCTGCCACATGGGCGATCTCCGGAATGTTGCCGATACGATACCGCGACGATCTGCCCCTTGATACACACTGATTCCATGCAGACTTTCATCCTCGGACTCGCTTTGCTCGCCGCTGCGCAGCCGGAGCTCACAGCCGAGCAGATTCTCGACCGTCATGTCGAAGCGAGGGGCGGGCAAGCACGGATTGCGTCGGTACGCACGCTCGTATTCAGTGAGGGAACTTACCGCGAGGGCACGTACGTTGACGGCACGGCGTTCATGGCCTTCATGCGGCCGTACTACCGGGTAGTCGGCGATCCGGAGTCGCTCGAGGTGGGCATCACCGAAGGGTATGACGGAAGCGCCTGGGAGTTTTATCGCGACCCCGGGATTGTGCTCCGCACTGTAGGACATGCAGCCGGAGCTGCTCGACGGGGAACGTATATCGACTGGCGTCTCGGCGAGTTCAGGAGCCATGGCTCGAAGATCGAGCGCGGAGCCGACGATCTTGTCGGCGGGCGCGCCGCTTACAGATTGATCGTGACGACGCGCGACGGCTTCGCGCGCGATTACTTCATCGATAAGGAGAATTTTCTACTCCTGGCCGATCGATATCACGCGCCCGTGCACGCATTCGGTGAGTCGGTATCCACCGAGGGGCGTTTTGGCGACTGGAGGGAGGTGGCCGGACTCCTTATTCCATTCCGTATCTACGAAGTGGATCTTGCGACTGGAAGGGAGCTGAACTCGATGACGTTGGGGCGGATCGAAGTCAATCGCGATCTACCAGCTCACTGGTTCTCTCCTCCTCCGGTTCCGAAGACACGCCTCCTTACACTCCTCGATCATCTCTATTCGCAACGCGCCGATCCCGTGGCGGTGCTCTGGTCGTACGCCGATTTTCGTGAGGTGTATCCCGAAGTTGACACCCGCAAGGGTGTTGAAGAGATCGGGTATCACATGCTGAAGATGGGGGATCATTCCGGCGCGATTGCGTTGCTCGAGGCGAACTCGAGAGATTATCCGCAGTCTGCGAGCTCGGCATACGGATTGGGAGAGGCATACGAGACGGCGGGGAAGACGGCCAGCGCTGCGGCTGAGTACCAGCGCGCGCTGCGAATCGATCCTTCGCACGCCAGGTCGGCGAAGGCGCTGGAGCGGCTAAAAAAGTAGTTCCCTCTGCCCTTCACGACTGTTCGTACGCCTTGCGCAGCCAGGCGACGAGCTCCGCGTCGACATCCTTTTCCGTCTCGACGCGCACGCGGTGCGAAACCATCGCATTAAAGCTTCCCGAAGCTTCGAGACGGCCGGTGGGAGGCTCTCCCTTGAGGTTGATTCCGACGTCGACCCGCGTCGCAGTCGACGGCTGAACGATCCCGAACTGTTTGCTGCGCCGGAGACTCACGTAACCTTTCTTGGGCGCGACCTCCACGTCTTTCCCGAAGGACTGAATCTTCGTAAGCAGCTTGTCGTAGATCGGGCGCAGCTCCGCCTTCTTTCCGGAGTACTGGCTTTCGATCAGATCGTCGGCCTCGGAGAACGACGCATCACTCTCGAGCGCGCGGTGGGCAACCAGGTTCGCGTAGCCGTGCGTCAGGCCGTGCTCGTCTTTGAGCATCTTCACGATCTCGCCATGCTTCTGCTTTCCGCTCTTCCGGACCATCGCGGTCCACTGGTCAATCGTCTTGCCCGTGTTCTTCTTCAGGTTCCTGATCATCGTCTGAGTCGCATCGTCTATCGTAGCCATCGTTGCTGTCCTTTCCCGCCTTCAGGCGCGCTGCTCGGTCAGTTTGCGAACGCGCCCGTACTTCTGCGTCGCCCACCCGACGACTGCGCCGAGAATGCCGCCCGGAAGCATGATCTCGAAGTAGTAATGCTCGCCGGTCTCGGACGGCATCGCCGCAACCGCGAAGGCGAGAAGCAACCCGATCACGAGTCCGAAGACGATACCCGCCGGAACCGACTGCACCCTCTTCGCAAACCAGCCAGCCGCGAGTCCTGCAAGCATGCCTTTGACCGTCGATCCGATCACGATTCCGATGATGTACGGCCGCACGTCAGGTGTGAACCATGCGGTGAGGCCGTCGAAGATTCCCAGGAATCCGCCGAGCAGCAAACCAAGAACCACTTTGTTCATCGTCCTTCTCCTCGAATTCAATGTCGCGAGACCCGGCCGGGCCACGCTCTGTCACTCTATTCAATGTCTGCCCAGAATCCTTTACCGGCTCCGCGGTCCAAGCACGAGGTGTCATCCTGAGCGCAGCGAAGGATCCCCCCACTCGTTGCGATACCGCCAGTAGTAAGGGGATCCTTCGCTGCGCTCAGGATGACACCTTCTCCGGCGTAGGACTGATAATAAGTTGACGCAGTGGATTCACCGTCCGAGCGTCATGAACAGCAGAAGCCGCATGAACAGATAGGCCGCGACGACCATGATCGCAGCCTGATTTCGCGAAGCCCACGCCGCCACCGTCTCGGGCAATGTCGGGACATAGACACTGACGCGTTCTCCGTCCATCAGTCTGGGGAGGTCCGCCGAAAGGGACGCGACCGAATCGTACCGATCGCTTCTCGATAGCGCCATCGCCCGCTCGAGAATTGCCGTCAGTGGATTCCGCGCCTGCTTCCACCCGGCGGGATCGTACTCTCCGGCATCCTGAACCAGGGTTCTCAGCACTGCGCCGAGTGCCCACACGTCCGTTCGCTCGTCGATGTCCTCCGGCCTTCCGGAGCTCTGCTCGGGCGCCATGAAGCCGGGGGTTCCGATGACCGCGCCGTCCGCAGTGTGGCCGGTAGTTGGATGTGCACTGGATGAGGGAACGGTTCGTTGGGGAGCGTCACCGAGGACCTTCGCGATTCCCCAGTCCATCACGAGAACCTCTCCAAATTGCCCGATCATGATGTTGTCCGGTTTGATATCGCGATGCACGATTCCTCGGGCGTGCGCGAAATCGACCGCCTCACAGACGCGCAGGAAAAGACGGATCGTCGCTGCGAGGCTCTCGCGCGGTCGCGCCTCAGACAGGCTCGAGCCGCGAACCAGTTTCATCGCGTAGAACACACGGCCGTCTGGCAGAGTGCCGGCATCGTGAACAGGAACGATGCCCGGATGCTCTAGCTGCGCGAGGATCGCCGTTTCCCGCCGGAACCTCTCGACGATTGCAGGATCATCGGCGATCGACGCGAGAACTTTGATCGCGACGTCACGGCCGAGCGTAAGATCTCGCGCGCGATAGACGGCTCCCATGCCACCGTGGCCGATCTCGCGATCGAGACGGTACCGAGAGTCCCCGAGGTCCGGAACGGCAGCGATTGCGCGAAGATGTGCGATCGATTCGTCGGCGATCACGGCTCGACTCCGAGAAGAGCGCGCACTTCCTTCCGGAACTCCGCTTCGCTGGCAGTGAGACCGCGCACGGTCTCAAGCACGATTCCGCGGAAGCGCCGGCGCGCCGCTGCAAGCCGGTTCGTAACCGTTGTCTCCTGTACGCCGAGCTCGTTCGCGAGTTCGCGATAGCTCGCGGCAGAACCTTCCAGGTCGTAGCGGCGGAACAGCTCGAAGTGATCGCTCTTACCCTCAGCGATCAGCTCTGATTCGAGACGCGCGACCGAGCGTTCGAGCACACTCCGAATCCACTCGTTATGGAGCACTTCGTCCGGTGAATCGGAAGCCCGGCCATGAAGCTCGGATTCCGCCGCATCGAAATCGACCGACTGCAGATCCCCTCCCCGCTTGAGCCGCTGCGACGACTTGAATTCATTCGCGACGAACCGCGCGAGCAATGTGCGGAGGAAGGTGCGGAACGTGCCGCGGGCGGGATCGAATCCGTCGAGCGCGCTTCGCTCGAGAACCATGGTGAGGAACCCCTGCGTCAGATCCTTTGCCTCCTCGTTCGACTTTCCCCACTGGATGCGGATCGTCTTGTACACCGGCTTCCAGTAGACGGCGACGATCTCGCCCAGCGCGAGCTCGCGCACGGTGAGATCTTCGCTGTGCAGGCGGTCGATCAGAGTCGGACGGGTTCCCGGAAAGCGCCCGTCAGCGCCACCGATTGCAGTATCGGGATCCGAATGGAACATGGGGATTCGGCATTGTAATTGAGCGCGGGGCTTACCCGAAAATATCGAGGACGCGCTGATGATCGCGCTCGACGAAAGCGCTGAACGCTCCAACCACCTCGCTCGCCGAGGATGCACTCCGGTCCTCGGAAGTGAAATCCGCGCGCTGAATCCAGTAGTGAATGGCGTGGTTCATGGCACATACAGGATAGACCACAAGGTCCAGTGGCACATGTGGCAGGGCCTTCCCAGGCCCTGCCTCTTCGAGCAGTCAAGATGTACGACACCTGGAGCTCAGGCACCATCCCGGACGACGCTCAGTTGTCGTACATCTTCACAATCCAGAAGAGGCAGGGCCTGGGAAGGCCCTGCCACATGAACCAAATTCATTTCTTTTTCAAATTGAAACAGCAATTTTATCCATGACGGTGTACACACATAGTTCGAAAGGGAACTGCTCATGACGTTTTCAAATCCCGCACCCAACGCAAAGGCCGCGGCCGCCGGCTACATCGCTTCACTGCTCGAGATTCTTGGAAATCAGGATCCGCTCGAAGTCATGCGCGAGCTCGTGCCGTCGGTCACGCGAGCCACCGAGGGTCTGAGCCCCGACGAATTGCGCGCACCGGAAGCGGAAGGGAAATGGTCCATCATCGAAGTCGTTCAGCATCTGGCCGACTCCGAACTCGTGCTCGGATTTCGAATGCGAATGGCGCTCGCACACGACGAGCCCGAGCTCGCGGGCTTCGACCAGGATCTCTGGGCTTCGCGGCTCCGTTATCGTGAACGCGAACTCGACTATGCGCTGACAGAGCTTCAGCATGGACGCGATACCACGCTTCGGCTTGTAGCCTCACTGCGCCCGCCAGAGTTCCACCGCTTCGGCAGACATGCCGAGCGAGGCGATGAGAGTATCGCCAGAATGATCGAGCTCGCTGCCGGGCATGGCCTCGTCCATCTGCGCCAGATCGAGCGCATCCGAGCAAGTCTTCGGTAAACCCATGTGGCAGGGCCTTCCCAGGCCCTGCCTTTGCGAGCAGTAAAGATGTACGACACCTGGAGCGCTTGCACCACCACGGACGATGCTCCAGTTGTCGTACATCTTCACAATCCGGAAGAAGCAGGGCCTGGGAAGGCCCTGCCCCATATGTCCTCCCCTTGACATTCTACAGGAGCGACTCCATATTCCTGTAGAATTACTACAGGAGCGTGCCATGCCACTGTCACCAGCGACCGACATTCTGCAGGGAACTCTCGACCTGCTCATTCTCAAGACGCTGTCACTTGGCGAGAACCATGGCTGGGGAATCGCGCAGCGAATCCAGCAGGTATCGCTCGAGACGATCCACGTGAACCAGGGTTCGCTCTACCCAGCTCTTCACAGACTCGAACGCCAGCGGTGGATCTCGAGCTCCTGGGCCGCTTCGGACAACAACCGGCGCGCGAAGTATTACGAGCTCACAGCGAAGGGTCGCAAGCACCTCGAGGCGGAAACCGATCGCTGGAAGCGCTTCGCCGAAGCGGTCAACCTCGTGCTTGCGATCGAGTAGGAGACGACGATGACCTGGCTATCGAACAGAGCCAACCAGGAGCTCGATGACGAAATCCGCTTCCACCTCGAGATGGAAACGGAGAAGAACCGCCGCGCCGGAATGTCGGACGACGATGCGCTGCGGGCGGCGAAACGTGCATTCGGCGGCGTTCATCGCATCAGAGAAGAGGTTCGCGAGCGGAGGCGCATCCACCCGATCGATATGCTCCTCCGCGACATCGCATATGCATGGAGAACGATTCGCCACTCTCCCGCGTACGCACTGACGACGATCGGCACACTTGGCGCTGCAATCGGTGTCTGCGCGGCGATGATGACGTTTGTCGAGGCCGCCCTCCTCGCACCGCTTCCATACCACGACACCGGAAGAGTCGTCACACTGTGGGAGACGAACCTCGCGCAGGGCGAGGATAGACTTCAGATTTCCCCTGGGAACTTCCTCGACTGGCAGGCACGAACGAAGTCGTTCGCGGCGATGGGGCTGGTGTCGGATCGAGGCGTCGACGTGCCTCGCGGCGACCGTGTCGTGTCCGTTTCAGCGGGACTCGTTTCGATCGACTATTTCAAGGCGCTCGGCGTCACACCGATCCTGGGGCGAACGTTCGAGGCGGCGGACTACGACCGCGGTGCCGAGCCGCGCGTCATGCTCTCCGAATCGTTCTGGCGCGAAAACTACAACGCTGACCAGACGCTACTCGGCAGGACGATCGAGATCGACGGGAGGCCGGCCGTCCTTCTCGGAATCCTTCCGGACGGGCTCGACGCCGCATCGACGCACGAAGTCTACAAGCCGCTCTTTCTCTACCCGGGTGAGCGGACGTCGCGAACCGGACACTGGATGAATGCCGTCGCGAGGTTGCGCGACGGCGTCAGCATCGAGGAGGCGAGCCGCGATCTCGATCGTGTCGCACAGATTCTCGCGAGCGAACATCCCGAAACGAATGTGCCGTTGCGCGTCCGAGTGATCCCCCTTCGCGAAGCGCTGCTCGGGAACACCGAGCGGCTTCTCCTCGCGGTGAGCGGAGCAAGCGCCTGCCTTCTGCTGCTCGCCTGCGCGAACATCGCATCGCTCGCGCTCGCCCGCGGCGCGGCGCGACGGCGCGAGCTC
>JBGSYJ010000088.1:0-2339 GCA_041750915.1 Thermoanaerobaculia bacterium
AGCCCGCTCCTCCTTGCCGACGCCGACCATCGTCTGGAGATCAGCACTCGTCGATTCCTGAAGCGCCCGCATCAACGCGCCGGCCCGGATGACTCCGAGAAGGCGCTCGTGGGCATCGAGCACGGGAAGCTCATCGATCCACTGACGCTCGAGCAACTCCACCACCATCTCGCGCGGATCAACACCCGCGAGCTTGGCGATCGGCGGATGCCCGAGGGCACTGAGAAGAGTCTCGGGTTCCGCCAGCGCCAGATCCTGGAAGTCGACGACTGCTTCGAGTCGCTGTGACTCATCGACGATGAAGACATTCCGCTGCGGGTTGTGACGCTCGCCCCGCATGCGCCTCAGCACGTCTCCCGCTGTTGTCTCGCGGTGAAACGCCAGAACGCGCGCATCCATCAGCGCGCCTGCACGATCCGGCGCATACTCCATGAGTCGGACGAGGTCGTCTTTTACGTTCGGCCCGACGAGCTCGAGATAGCGTGCACTCGCTTCGGGCTCGAGGCGGCATAAAGTCGATGCGGCCCATCCCGGATCGAGCTCTCCCAGAAGTGCGGCCGCCGTGGTCTCAGGAAGCGCGAGCATGAGCGGATCGGCGATTGCCGGCGCCAGGTGGTCCCAGACTTCCGTGAGCACATGGAGCGGTTCCCGGGAAAGCACGGGCGCTGCATCTTCCGGCGGCATCCCTTCCAGCTCGCGCGCGGCCTCGCGAGGGAAGTCGAGGAGAAATCGATGGGTGAGCGCCTCGACGGCCGGACTGGTCCCCAATGGTATCAACTTAAGACCTCCGCAGGAGCGAGTGTCATCCTGAGCGAAGCGAAGGATCCCCTCACGACTGGCTGTATCGCGAGGCTTCGGGGATCCTTCGCTCCGCTCAGGATGACACCTCGTGCGTTTACGTTGAAGCGATTGGGACTCGTCGTGGAGCTCATGGTCTGTTCTCCGGAGGCGGCTCGGGCGACCTGGCAGGCGGTAGAAACCGGAGCAGGCTCTCGAGAATTCGCGCCATGCCGAGCCATGAGCCGTCGGCAAGATTCAACAGGCTCTGTCCCGGCGCCTCATTGTCCTGGAGACGCGATGCGGCAAGGCCACGCCGCAGATCCGAATGCCGCAGCACACCGACGACGCGACCTTCCCGCGATACCACTGGAACGGGATCCGGGTGGTCCCAGACTTCATGTTCACGAAACTCGATCAGATCCGCGCGTGCTGAGATCGAAGTGGAAACAGGTTCGAGCAGCACCGGAAGCAGAGTTGGCTGGGGAGCGCGGAGCAGCGCGCTGATACGCACCAGGCCTTCGAGTTTCTGATCGCGGTCGATCACGAAGACGACGCCATCGACGTCGCCTTCTTCGCGCCGGATCCGCGCGAGCGCGCTCGCGACATCGCCCTCGAGGGGCAGCAGGGCGGGACTCGGATCCATCCATGCTCCAACTGTCGTCGATGGATATCCGAGAAGCACGCGGATCGTGAAGGCGAGCCGCTGTGGAAGCCGGTCGAGTAGTTCGTCACGCTTTGCCACGGGCCACTGGCGCAGATTCGTCGCGGCCAGCGTATGCGGCATCTCGCGTATGAGTCCGGCAGCGGTTTCCGTGTCGATTCCGAGGAGGCAACGCGACGCCTGATACGGCATCATCATGCCGAGAACGGGACCTCCCAGGCGTGCCGGGACATCGGCAAGGAATGCGGCAGCCACGTCGATGGGCTGCTCTTCGAGAACGGCGGCAGCCGAGTCGGGATGACGGGCGAGGAAGCCCATCGTCAGCTGCGTGGCGCCGTCAGCCATCGGCTTCCTCGCGAATGATGATCGTGCATGGCTGATCGATGAAGAATCGTCCCGGCACCGCGAGTTTGCCTTCCGGCGTTTCGAGGATGACGCTGCGTGCGGACATCTCGACGATGCGCCCTTCGAGGTCACCGACACGCACTTCGTCGCCCGTCCTGTAGCGTGCCCGGACGTCGCGCACTGCGAGCGTATCGTGCACGAAGGTCCGCGCACCGAGACCGAATGCGAGCGCGACACCGCCGGCTATTGCGCCAAGGATGATCCCGGCGATGACGACGATGAAGGTGATGTCGAGGCCGATCAGGTCTAACGCGACGACGGTGGCGATCGCCCAGACGACTGTCTGCGCCACGCGGGCAAGAAGCGCGCGGTACTCGAGTCTTGCTGCAGCGCCGAGCATCAGGTCCCGGACGAAATGTCCAAGTAGAACGCCCAGGATGATGATGAGTCCCGCCGCTGCGAGCGAAGGCAGATGAGCGACGATGCGCGCGAGCCACTCGGCGACGATCGTCAGTCCCCAGATGTGAATGGCGGCCGTGATGAAGAGGAGCAG
>JBGSYJ010000089.1:0-35524 GCA_041750915.1 Thermoanaerobaculia bacterium
CAGATCGAGCGTTGCAGTGAACGATTCGAGAATGCGCGCGAGCAGACTCAGGCGGTCATGACGGCCATCTGGTTCGTGCGCTTCCGGGAGTGGCTCCTCTTGAGTTCCGGGCATCGGGGTTCGCTCGATGAAATCCATGGATGGCGTTACGACGCCTCAGCTATTCATAGTCCTGTCGGATGTGACTCGCGCGTGCGAGGTTGACCGATTCGAGCTCTTCTCGCATGGTATCAGAATCGCCATTGGGCCTCGGTTGGTTTAGGACGGAGGCGGAAACAGTAGTCAGGAGTCAGTAGCCCGCCGCCCGGTGAAGGATGACATCGTCTCAAGGCCGGGGATCCTTCGCTTCGCTCAGGATGACAGAACACCACGATGTGGCGAGCACGGGCGGGAGGGCTACTGACTACTGACTCCTGACTACTACTATTCCTGACTCCGCCACCAGGCGCAGAAGACACAGCTGCGAATACAATGTCCCGCATGTCCCGGAGGAACTTCGACGACCTAGTCACCCTGATGGCCCGGTTGCGCGCTCCCGGGGGCTGCCCCTGGGATCGCGAGCAGAAGCTCGAGGATCTCAAGCCCTTCATCATCGAAGAGGCGTATGAGGTCGTCGAAGCGATCGACCGGAACGACCGCGGAGCATTGAAAGAAGAAGTCGGGGACCTGCTGCTCGAGGCGTGCTTCGTCGCCCAGATCGCCCGGGAAGAAGGTGCTTTCGACATTTACGACTCCGTGACCCATGTCCATGACAAGCTCGTCCGCCGCCATCCTCACGTTTTCGGAGAAGACACGGCGGAGAGCGCAGACGCGGTCCTGACGAACTGGGAGAAGCTCAAGAACGAGGAACGGACCGCGCAGAACGAGAGTCTCCTCTCCGGAGTTCCTCAGGCGCTGCCGGCGCTGCTCAAAGCGATGAGGCTCACCGAGAAAGCCTCCCGCGTCGGATTCGACTGGGAGCAGGCCGAAGATGCGGTGCGCAAGCTCGAAGAAGAGACGGTGGAGCTGAGGGAGGCTCTCGCGTCCGGCGACCAGACTCACATCGAAGAGGAGCTCGGCGACCTTCTGTTCACGCTCGTAAACATCGCCAGGAAACTGAACGTCAATGCCGAAGAGGCCCTGCAGTCCACGAACCGGAAGTTCACCCGCAGATTCCAGAAGATCGAAGAAAACGTCCGGCGAGATTCGCGCGACTTTGCAGACGTGTCACTCGAAGAGATGGATGCGATGTGGGAGGCGGCGAAGGGGGAGGAGAGTTGAAGAGTAGACAGTACACAGTAGACAGGAGACAGTAGCCCGCCCGCCCTATGCTTGCTCGAGTTTGGCGTTCTGTCATCCTGAGCGCAGCGAAGGATCCCCCTACAAATTGCTGTGTCGCAAGGATTGAGGGGATCCTTCACGACGCTTAGGATGACACTTGTTTATTGCTCGCGACTATGACGGTCGAGTCATCCTGAAGCTCAGGACGATGCCCGGCTTGGTCCCGGGTGGGGGCTACTGTCTCCTGTCTACTGTGTACTGTCTACTCCTGAGATTAAGGCAAATCCACCGTTCCACGCGCCGTCATCGGATTGCAGCGGGCGATCCTTCCAACTGCGCGCAGGCCACCTTTGATGCCGCCGTGCTTTTTCACGGTCGCGAGACCGTACACGGAGCAGGTCGGCTCGAACCGGCACTCGATTCTTCCGGCCAGACGTGGGGAAAGCACGCTTCGGTAGGTCTCGATCGCGGAAACCGCCGCGCGTGTTGAGAGCTGGCGTTCGACCGGAACGACCAGGTCATGCGATACACAGCCTCCGACCATCAGCAGGAGCGATGTCAGGATCAGCGCCGGAGTCGAGGGTTTCCTCATGAAGCAGGAGGAGGAATATCACTCCGCGGGGGCGGCTGTACAGCAGCCGGAGGAGGCTGAGGGCCACTTCCCCTGACGATCAGATAGATGAGCCAGCCGATCACGTTGAACATCAGCCCGAGGAGCGCCCAGACGACAGCATTCGGATCGCCGCGGAGCTGGGCATCCCGATACATCCAGATCGCGAGAAGAACCGATATGAGGACTGGAAGAAAGGAGATCACAACGAGCACACCGACGCAGCTGCTGCAGAAGGCCATCGCAAAGAGACCGTCGATGAACTCCGAGAACCCCGAGTTGTCGTGGTACGTCCGGTGAAGAAGCGCTTCCGGCGCGCTCCAGCCGGATCGCTGCGAGTTGATTGCGGCGATCGGAAGAAACGATGTGCCGATGAAGATCAACGTCGCACCGAAGATCACGGCCATTCGAACGGCGTACGCAGGACCAGACATGTGATTGTTCCTCTCGATCATGCTTACGGGGTGAGGGCGGGAGGGTTTCGAATTGTCATCCAGAGCGGAGCGAGTCTGTGCGACAACTGCCAGGGTGTCATCCGAGCAAGCGCGGGTGGGCGGGAGGGATCTCCGGCGATAGTACATTTGTGATTCGTGATGGGCACAGGGTGGTGGCGGAGGCCGATAGGCCACGATGTACCATCGCGAGAGATCCCTCGCCCCTCCCGCCCGCACAACCAAGCTCGGGATGACACCTTCCCTTAAGGTGAGGTCAGGGCGCGGAGGCCGGCGTCTTCTCCTCGAGCTCGATTCGCAGCGCGAGGAAACGGAGAAGGTCCCTCAGCGTCAGGATCCCGACGAGCTCGGTCCCCTCCAGCACCAGCAGCCGAGACTGACCCGTCCGGTGCATCCGGGCGAGTGCATCCACGGCCTCGGTTCCGGCCGGGATCGTGGTTTCCGGAGTGCACGGCGTCGCGATTGCGCCGACGCTCTGGTCGTCCCACGAATCTCTCGGCAGTTTCGAGACGTCTTTCGTCGTGACGCAGCCCGTCAGCTTTCCGTTCGTGAGCACGGGAAACATCCGGTAGTGATGTTTGTAGATGTACTCCTCGACGAACTCCCGCACCGGGATCTCGCGGGGAACGGTCACGGGATCGGACTTCATGAACTGTCGCACCGTCGATCCACGGAGCGACTCGCGCAGGAGAGTCTGCTGGTAAGCGGCAGCAGCCGCTGTGCGGAGAAACATGCCGATCAGAAATGACCACATGCCTCCGATGAAGTCACCGAAGAGAACTCGCACGACACCCAGAAGAATCAGGATCAGTCCGAAGACAGAGCCTGCGTTCGAGGCCACCTTCGTCGCGGCTTTCACGTCGCCCCTCCGCTTCCAAAGCAGCGCACGCAGCACCCGTCCGCCATCGAGGGGAAATGCAGGGATCACGTTGAAGACCAGGAGCACGAGGTTCACGATCGCGAGATACCAGACCACGGCCTGGGCCGGAATCGGCCATTCCTGCGCCCGCGCAATGACCGCCAATGGCCAGAGGATTCCGATGATCGCGACGGTGGCGACGGGTCCTGCGAGCGCGATGACGAGCTCTGTCTGTGCGTCCTCCGGCTCGCTCTCCATCTCGGCCATCCCTCCGAAGATAAAGAGCGTGATGCCGTTGATCTTCACACCTCTCCGCCGTGCAACGACGGCGTGCGCGACCTCATGGAAAAGAATCGACGCAAACAGTCCGAGAGCTCCGATGGCTCCCATGACCCAGTACTGTGCGGCGGCAAGGCCGGCATACTGGATGGGAAAGAGGCCAACCGCGAGAGACCACGTCACCAGCACCGCGAGGATGATCCAGGTCGCGTCGATCCGGATGGCGATACCGGCGATGTGGAAAAGCGTGAACCGCGATCGAAACATCGGAACCTCACCGGCAGCGAAACCCCTCAACTGCTATTCGAGCGGCGCCTCTGCGCTCGGACAGAGCTCATTGAGCAGGCACTCACTGCACACTGGCTTTCTGGCAACGCAAATCGTGCGCCCATGAAGGATGACCCTGTGCGAAAAGCTCGTCCACTCCTTCTTCGGCAGCAGTTTCATCAGATCGGCCTCGATCTTTTCGGCGTCGTCGTGACGGGTCAGCCCCAGCCGTCCTGCTACCCTGGTGACGTGCGTGTCGACGACGACTCCTACCGGAGTTCTGAAGGCGTTCCCGAGAACGACGTTCGCCGTCTTGCGCCCTACACCCGGCAATTTCACCAGCTCTTCCATCGTACGCGGGACTTCGCCCCCGTGGTGCTCCACAATGGCGCGCGCAGCTCCCATGATCGATTTCGCTTTGCTCCTGAAAAAACCAGTCGTGCGGATCTCCTGCTCCAGCACCGCCGGATCCGCACCGGCAAGCTTCTCAGCCGTCGGGTACTTTTTGAACAGCGCCGGAGTGACGAGATTCACCCGCGCGTCGGTGCTCTGTGCAGAAAGAATCGTCGCAATGAGAAGCTCGAACGGCGTGGAAAAGTCGAGCGAGCATTTCGCACGCGGATACATCCGCCGCAGCGTGGCGACAATCTCGGAGAGGCGTTCGTGCTTCATGGGGGGAATTGTATCTTTGTGAAGTAGACAGTACACAGGAGACAGTAGACAGTAGCCCACCCACCCTTGGGCTCGCCCGAGCGTAGTGTGGTGTCATAAGCTCAGGATGGCGCGGGCGGGTTGCTCCCGGGCGGGGGCTACTGTCTCCTGTCTACTGTGTACTGTCTACTCCCCTCCTACTCCCTCACCCTACCTCCCGCGCTAGAATCCCCCCCATGACCACACCCACCGCCGGACCACGCACCGTCACTGCTCCTCGGGGCATGGAGATCAGCTGCAAAGGATGGCAGCAGGAAGCAGCGCTGCGCATGCTGATGAACAATCTCGATCCGGAAGTTGCGGAGAGGCCGGACGATTTGATCGTCTATGGCGGCTCCGGCAAAGCCGCGCGGAACTGGGAGTGTTTCGACGCGATCGTCGCGACGCTCCGGCGTCTGGAAGGCAACGAGACCCTCCTCGTTCAGTCCGGAAAGCCGGTCGGCGTCTTCCGCACCCACGCGGATGCGCCGCGCGTTCTCATCGCGAATTCGAATCTCGTTCCGCACTGGGCGACCTGGGACGAGTTCCGCCGGCTCGAGGCGCTCGGGCTGACCATGTATGGACAGATGACCGCCGGCTCGTGGATCTACATCGGCTCGCAGGGGATTCTGCAGGGCACGTACGAGTGCTTTGCTTCCCTGGCGAAGAGCCGCTTCGGAGGGTCGCTCCAGGGCAGACTCGTGGTCACCGCGGGACTGGGAGGGATGGGCGGCGCACAGCCCCTCGCGGCGACGATGAACGGAGCCGTCTGCCTCGTCGCAGAGGTCGATCGTTCGCGGATCGAGAGAAGACTCGACAAGCGCTACCTCGATGAAGCGGCCGAGTCGCTGCACGCCGGCATCGATCGGGCGCTTGCCGCACGTGACGCGGGCGAGGAGGTTTCCATCGGTGTCGAAGCGAACGCAGTCGACCTTCTCGACGCACTGCTCGAGCGCGGCATCGTTCCCGACGTGCTCACCGATCAGACCTCAGCACACGACGAGTTGAACGGCTACGTGCCCGCAGGTTTTTCTTACGAAGAGGCGCTCGCGCTCCGCGAATCGAATTCATCTGCGTACATCGAGCGCTCCTACGGAACGATGGCCAGACACATGCGCGCGATGATCGAGATGCAGAATCGCGGCGCAATCACATTTGACTACGGCAACAATCTGCGGGGCCAGGCGCTGAAGGCCGGAGTCGAGAACGCATTCGCCGTCGAGGGCTTCGTGCCGCTCTACATCCGTCCGCTTTTCTGCGAAGGCAAAGGGCCCTTCCGGTGGGCCGCACTCTCGGGAGATCCGAACGACATTCTTCGGACCGATGAAGCGATTCTCGAGGCGTTTCCCGACGACGAGCCCCTTCACCGCTGGATCCGGATGGCGCAGAAGCGCGTCGAGTTCCAGGGCCTTCCCGCCCGAATCTGCTGGCTCGGTTACGGAGAACGGAAAAAAGCAGGCCTCATCTTTAATGACCTGGTCGCAAACGGCGAGGTCTCTGCACCGATTGTCATCGGTCGGGATCATCTCGATTCGGGATCGGTCGCATCACCGAATCGCGAGACCGAGGGAATGATGGACGGCTCGGACGCGATCGCCGACTGGCCCATTCTCAATGCTCTACTGAATACGTCCGCCGGGGCTACGTGGGTATCGGTTCACCACGGCGGTGGCGTCGGTATCGGCTACTCCCTGCACTCAGGAATGGTCGTGGTTGCCGACGGTACAGAGGAAGCGGCGGAGCGGCTTTCGAGAGTCCTCACAACGGATCCCGGCACAGGAGTGATGCGACACGCTGACGCAGGCTACTCGAGGGCGATCGAAGTAGCGGCCGCACGTGGCGTCGATCTGCCGATGCAAAAAAAATGAGGCTGCCGAGGCAGCCTCATTCGAGTTGGTATCGTGTCAATCAGCGACGGTGCGAGCGCTTGTTCATCAGCCCTGCGCCGATAACGAGTGCAGCCAGACCGCCGAGCACTTTTCCGGGATTCGCTTTCGCGTACGTTCTGAACTTGTCCACACCGGCCTTGAAGTCGACCTTACCGCCATTGGTATTGATGCCTGCCTTCTGCAGAACTCCCTGCAAGCCTCCGGGCGTTGGTCGCTCGGAGTGCGGAGTTGCGTCGGGTTTCTGATAAGAATGAAACTGGGTCGTCGGTAGCTCTTCATCCACCATAAATTCCTCCGTGATTGAGTCTTCTTTTCAAGTGTCAGTATTGCGATTGCAGTGCCAGTAATTGAAGGCTGACGTGGCACCGCTTCATGTAAGATGAGTCCGGTCATGCGAATCGAAAGAGGGAGTTTCATTGCGCGTTGAGAAGCCGGAGTCCGGATCTCCAGCACTCATAGCTGCGATTGGCGCCGGTGACACCGATGCGCTCGAGCGCCTCTATGATGTCAACTCTCCCATGATCTACGCCCTGCTTCTTCGGCTTCTCGGCAACCCCGAAGATGCCCAGGAGGTACTCCAGGAAGTGTTCCTGCAGGCCTGGCAGCGGGCAGGCAGTTTCGACCCGCGGCGCGGAAACGAAATTGCCTGGCTGATCTCGATCGCCCGCAGCCGTGGAATCGACCGCCTCCGCTCACGGAGGACTCGGTCAATCCGCGAGTCCGAGGCGGGCCGGGAAATCTCAATTCGCACGGGAGACGTAGTAAGAGAACAGGGCCTGGATGATGCGATCGTATCCGAACAGCAGAAAGAGATGCGCGCGGCGCTCGCAGGCATCCCTGACGCCCAGCGACTTCCCCTCGAGCTGGCCTATTTCAACGGAATGTCGCAGTCGGAGATCGCTGAACACCTCGGCGAGCCTCTCGGCACGATCAAGACCAGAATGCAGCTCGGGATGAAGAAGCTCAGGGATCGATTGAGCGGTGGTGTCGGACGATGAAACACGAAGAGTTCGAAGACATCGCTGCCCTCGAGGCAATCGGCGCGGCCTCTCGTGAGGAACACGAGGCGCTGCAGCTTCACATCGAGGAATGTGACTCGTGCGCCGCGACTCTCGAGGAGATGGGACATGCCGCAGCACTCTTCGCTCGCGGCCTCGACCCCGTCGCTCCACCTCCTGAGGTAAAACATCGTCTGATGCAATCCATACAGACCGGGCACCGCAGAACGAGCGAACCAATGGGACTCGCGGGCGGCTTCGGACGATGGGCGCTGCCCGTGGCCGCGACGATCGCGATCTGCCTTCTCGCATGGAGCCAGATGCTGCTCCTGGGACAGCGCGAGAAAGTCGAGCAGGCCGAGTCGAGGGCCGCGCTCACCGCGCAGCAGGCGAAAGAGCTTGCCGACCAGAAGAACAACCTCGAACGGGAGAACCAGCGTCTCGCCGGGCTGCTCGCATCGATCTCGTCAGCCTCTACCCACACGATCGCCCTCGGCGGTCAGCCGATGGCCCCGTCTGCATCCGCCAAAGTGTTCATGGATGCGTCGGCGCGGGAGGCTCTCGTTTTCTTTCACAACCTCCCGGCGAATCCGAATGACAAGAGCTATCAACTCTGGATCATCCCGGTCGACGGCGCGCCTCAGGGCGTCGGCGTTTTCGACGTCGACCACAATGGCAGCGCCTCGATGGTTCTGCAGAACCTGCCGTTGGCCACTGCCATCAAGGCACTTGCGGTCACCATGGAGCCGAAGGGCGGCTTGCAGTCTCCCAGTGGCGAGATGTATTTGATGGGAGAGCAGAGCTGAAGAATTGAGAATTTAGAATTCAGAATTCAGAAAACCCCCTCCCTTTCCGACTTCGAAGCCAGCTCCCGTGCTCTTTTCTGAATTCTGAATTCTCAATTCTGAACTCTCGTCAGAGCCCGACGATGTTGTAGCCGCAGTCGACGAACATGATCTCGCCCGTCATCGCTCCCGACATGTTCGAGACGAGAAACAGACCCGCGTTGCCGATCTCCACCAGTTCGACTCCGCGACGCAACGGCGCCCTTTCCGCGTGATGTTTCAGCATTCCCGTAAAACCTCGGATTCCGCGCGCGGCGAGAGTGTTCACAGGACCTGCCGATATTGCGTTGACGCGGATGTTCCGCGGCCCGAGGTTCGCAGCGAGGTATCGCACGGAGGCTTCGAGCGACGCCTTGGCAACACCCATGACGTTGTAGCCCTCGACAGCCTTCTCCGCTCCGTAATACGTCAGCGCCACGACTGATCCGCCGCCGGCCTTCTCCATGAGCGGCACCGCCGCGCGTGTGAGCGCGACGAGAGAGTATGCGGAGATGTCGTGAGCCGTGAGAAATCCCTGTCTTGAAGTGTTGAGGAACTCCCCTTCGAGATCTTCCTTCGGAGCGTACGCAACGGAGTGGACGAGTGCGTCGAGGTGACCGAATCTCTCTCCAACCTGGCGGAAGACCTGATCGATCTCCTCGTCGCTGGTCACGTCGCACGGCAGAAGCAGGGCATCGTCCATGCCTGAGATCAGCCCTTCGACCGTCTCCTTGAGCCGTTCGCCCTGGTAAGTGAAGGCGAGTCGCATTCCTGCGCCGCTGAGAGCCTGCGCGATCGCCCACGCGATCGAACGTTTGTTCGCAACTCCGAAGACGATTCCGGTTTTGCCGGCCAGTAGGTCATTCATGTTTCAATTCCTTTCGGCGGGCATCGTAGCCGGACCGGAGGTGCTGCCCTCGACATGCATCTCGACTTCGCGCTGCATGCGTCCCGTGAGCATAAAGAACAGCATCCGGTAATCGGCTGCCAGCGAGTAAAACGGGTGCCCGAATGTTGCAGGCTTGTTTCCTTCGACGAAAAAGTGAGCATACCAGGCGAATCCGTATCCGATCAGAGGGGCCGCCAGCAGAAACCAGGGGTTGATGAGCACCGCGGCACCGACCGCAGCCAGCGCGAGAATCGAGCCGATTGCATGCAGGACCCGGGTCCCGCTCTTCGCATGCTGCCTTACGTAGTAGGGCCAGAAGTCGGAGAACGAGCGAATGGAATGCGTCATCTTCCCTCCGTGAGCGTGTCGATTCTCGCACGAACGAGAGTGATCCGGAGGAAGTAGTCAGTAGTCAGGAGTCAGTAGCCCGCCCGTCCCTCGGAGACGTCAGCACCAATTGCGTCGTCTCAGGATGACAAGCCCTTCAAATCTCCATACAAGCATCCGATGGCATCCTCATTGCTCGCTCTTCTCGCGTGAGGTGATTCATGGCGCAGGATTTCGAACAGATGTTGAAAGACGTACTCGGCGAGTCATACAGCAAGCTGACCGGATTTCGTTCCGATCAGGTTCAGAAACTGACCTCGAAGATACAGGAGCTCGCCCGTGAGGCGGTCCAGCCTGAACTCTCCCGCCTATCTGCCGAAGTGTCAGACCTCAGGAACCGCATCGCGGAAATGGAAGCCGAGCGGGTGCGCGAAGCAGCCGAGCATGTGGAGCCGGGACTGTAACGGAGAGTTCTGCGTTGTGAGTGGCGCGGGAAAGTAGTCAGGAGTCAGGAGTCAGGAGCCAGTAGCCCGCCTCCCTTCAAGCCAGAGCAGAAGGGCCTGTCACTACGCCAAAAGTTGTGAGTTCTGAGTCGCCACGGGAAAAGTAGTCAGTAGCCGGCCCCCTTCAAGCCAGGGCGGGCGGGCTACTGGCTACTGACTCCTGACTTCTGACTACTCGCCGTTCGGCGCATCCGCCGCTAGAACGGAAATCCCAGACTGATCGTAAACGCGTACGGGTCTTCGAACGCTTCACGGTCGAGCTTGTAGCCGAAGTCGACGCGGATCGGACCGACCGGAGTGAGGTAGCGCAGTCCAAGGCCGGCTCCATAGCGGTATTCATCGAAGTCGATCTGGTCGATCTCGCTCCAGACGTTTCCTCCATCGACGAAGAGCGCACCCCGTAGCTCGCCGAAGATCGGGAAGCGATACTCGATGTTGATCAGGGAGAGCGCGTTGCCTCCGATGGGAACGATTCGTCCTCCTGTCGAGCAAGGAACCACCATACCCTCGGATACGCACAGCAGTGTGTCGCTTTCGATCCCGAGCTCGTCGATGCTGAATGCTCGGTGGCTGGTCTCACCGCCCGAGACGAATCGCTCGGAGAACGGAACGCGGACGAACTCTCCCTCGTCGGCGAGCGGCTCGATCAGACCGAGTCGTGCCGACGCGACGATCTCGCTGCGATCCCCAACGGGGCGATACCACGATCCCTGTGCGTAGCCCTTGAGGAAGTTCGCGGTCGCCTGGCGTATGGGCTCGGCCCACTCGAGCGAAAGGCTCGCGTACGATCCCCGGCGAGGGTTGAATGGATCATCGCGGTCGTCCCAGAAGAACGATGGCGTGATGCTCGAGATCTGGATCTCCTGCTCTGTCCTCGGCAGTCCGGGAATGGGGATTTCGCCTCCCGCCGCATCGCACAGAGCGCCTTCGGCGCAACGCACGAGCTTGTACTCGTATCGCAGGGCCCATCGTGTTTTCTCGAACGCCACGCGCGAAGCCTCTACGAACGTTCCGAGAGTCTCGATCCGCGCTCCCTCCCGGAACTCATCCGTCTGGAAGATCGTGAACTGGGTGGGGATGTCGCCGCCAAAGGTGAATGGCTCCC
The DNA here is from genome assembly GCA_041750915.1 of Thermoanaerobaculia bacterium. Classification (GTDB taxonomy): domain Bacteria; phylum Acidobacteriota; class Thermoanaerobaculia; order Gp7-AA8; family Gp7-AA8; genus JBGSYJ01. The sequence continues at coordinate 10,953 of JBGSYJ010000089.1, forward strand.
GGTACGTAAGGAAGAAGCGCTCGGAACGCTCGGACACCCGTGCTTCGACTCCGGCGTACCGGGCCGTTCCGAACAGATTTCTATGGGCGAGCGAACCGGAGATGGATGCTCCGTACTCCGTCGAGTATCCAACCGAGCCCGCTACGCTGAGGTTCCTCCCCTCCTCCACTTCGATCACCACGTCGCGGGCCGCAACTTCGCTGCCGGTCTGCTCCGCCTTGACGTCAACTCGACGGAAGATGCCGAGCCTGTAGAGGTCGCGCTGCGCTTCGAGCTCTTTGACAAACGAGTAAGGTTCACCCTTTTCGAGATCCGCAATCCGAAGGACGACATCGCTGTCGGTGTACGTATTGCCCCGAACGATCGTTTCGTCGATGAGCACCTGCGGACCCTCGGCGATGGCATAGGTGACCTTCGCCTGCGTCCTGTCGTCGCTCAGTTCCACTCGAGGGGTTACCTGCAGCTCCACGTACCCGCGAGCAGCATAGAAAGTCTGAAGGTTCGCACGGTCCGCCTCGAGGAGAGTCGGATTCAACGGTTCACCGGATTGGACCTGCAGTGACGGCAGTTGATCCGGATTCACCTGCTCGACACCTTCCATCGTCACTTCGGAAACGAGCGTCTGAGGGCCTTCCGCGATCGTGAAGACCACATCGAGCGTACCGTTGGCTCGAGTGATGACCTCGGGCTGCTCGACGGTCGCCACTGAGAATCCGTCGAGTCGGTAGTAGGCCTCGAGCGTGTCACGGTCGTCGTTGAGCATGCTCTGGGTGATGCCGGTGCCGCGTCGCATGAGACTCGCAATCAGCTTGCGGAATCCACCCGGGCGCGATGTCGCGATCAGCGACTCGAGCGTGTCAGCGTCTACATTGTCGTTCCCTTCGAAGCGCACCTCACGCAACTCGTAATCACGGCCGGGCTCAACGACGAAGGTGATCATAAGCGTGTCATCGACGACCTCTTCATTGATATCGACGGCCACGTCGAAATGTCCACGACGCTGGTAGGCCTCGACGATCTCGCGCGCAGCGCGGTCGAGCCTGTCTTCTGAATAGGGTTCGCTTCGACCGAAGGGGATCTGACGCCGGACCGCTCTCCGCGAAACGCCCTCGACTTCGACGCTCACAATCGGACCGAGGTCGAGCGTGTAGAAAAGCTGGACCGTCCTGGAAGCCTCGTCGTACTCATGGCGGACGAAGCGGACTTCAGCCTGCCGGTAGTCTCGGCGGATCAGGTGATTCTGAAGGTTCTGTGCGGCCGATGACGCTCGCGACTGCCTGAAGACGTCACCTCGATCGAGACCGAGCACCCGTTCGAGCTCCGGAACCGTAAACGGGTCGGGATCACCTTCAATGGAGATCGCTGAGATCGTCGCGGGTTCGCCAAGCTCAACGTGAAAGATCACGTCCGCCCGGTTCGTCTCGCGGAAGAACTCCGTCTCCGGCTCGACGACCACATCGAGGTAGCCTCGTCCTTCGAGCATTCGTTGAATCGCAGCGGAGCTTCGATCGATAGCCGCGAGGCTCAAAACGTCAGCTGGCCTCACGTCGATCTCACTTTCGGCTCTCTCACGAAGACCCTCGGCACCCTGGACACGAATTTCACCCATCCTGTAATTCAGGGAGAGGATGAACGTAACGGCGACTGTCTCTCCGGTGGTTTCCCCCTCGACGATGATGTCGCGGAAGTCCCCCGTTGCGTAGAGACGCGATATCGAGTTCCTTACATCCCGGATCGTGATTCTGCGGCCCGCTTCGAGTGGAATGAGGCTCGGCAGACCAGCCAGGTCGAATGCCGAGTCGGTACGGAACGTAATGGAGCTGACGAACTCGCGGCCTTCCGGCGGGGGTGGCTCGAGAGAATCTCCGACGGCGGGCTGTGGCGGCGGCGCGAGCGGCGCGGGCGCCGGCAGGAACTCGCTCGCATCGACGACAAGCTCGGCCGGGCCTCCCCCAGCCGGGCTCCCGGCAAGAGCGACATCGTTCCCTCCTCGACCCCACCGACCGTCATAGCGCCTGCGGAACCGCGCCTCCAGAATGTACTCTTCCTCGCGATCGCGCGTGAACTGCAGAAGCCACTCGGGCTCGACCTGCCACTCGATCACCTGCCGGTTCTTCTTCGAATCAACCGTGTTGTACGTGACGATCACGCGAAGATCGCTGTCGATCTGCTTTTCGAACGTCACCGTCGGCTCGGGACTCGATGAGCCCTCCAGCATTCCGGCGTCAACGCGGAACGAATCGGCAAACGGAAAGATCCGTGAACCGATCAAACCACCGACGCTCTGGAACAGGAGCGAAGTGCCGGCACCCTGCAGCGATCCTGCGGTGACGCCCTGCGTCGGTCCACGTCCGATGCTGGAAGGACCCAGCAGCGACAGAAGCGTGAGGTCACCGGCCGGGGGATCACTCGAGATCGAAGGGACGATTCGATCCATCGTTCCACTCAGGTTGACGGTCAGGTCGTACTCCTGAACGCGACCCTCAGCAGTGATGTCGAAGAACGGGTCGATACGGAATGGATTCTGGAAGTTGATCGTGCCGCGAACGACGGTGTACTCGACGTCCTGAAATTCGATGGTTCCGCCTTCATGAATGTCGACGAGTCCCAGAATCACGGGGTTTGCGAGCGTACCGCCCACATCGAGATCAGCGTCGCCTGTGATGTTCGCAATGTTGTTCCGTATGGCGAGCGTGTCGCGGGCGATCAGATCGATGCGGAGAGCTACCTTATCCTGCCACGATGCAGCCACGGCAGGAACCAGACCTCGATTTCTGTCGAGCAGCAGGTTCATGATCGTTTGTGTCGCTTCGAAGTCGCGCGAATAGACTGCGCGATCGACGATGACCTCTCCCTGGAGCAGCGCTTCATCGATATCGCCGGAAATCAGAAGGCTGAAGTCACCGGCAAGCGAGACTCCCTCGAAGTAGCGAAGCGCCACTTCCGTGCCCTGGAGATTCACCCTGAACCGTGACAACTGCATTCCTTCGAGATCGACGAAGCCTCCCGCGACGATGGCGCCGCCACCGACAGTCGCCCTCAACGAATCGATCTCGATCCGCTGGTCGCGGAAAACGAGAGCTCCGGTGATCTCGTCGATCAGCTGCGGGAAGCCGGCGAGCCTCAGCTGCGCATCCACGAGTTCGGCAGTTCCATTGACTCGCGGATTCGACAGCGTTCCCGTGACACCCGCTGCGACGTTGATGAGCCCCTCCGCTTGGGCATCCGCCATGAACAACTGAAGCAACGCTGCCTCGACGCTGCCGTCGATCGACAGATTGACCACCTTGTCGCCCGTCAGTCCGACTGACCCCGCGACATCGAAGACAGATCCGTTGCGACGCAGACTGAACGACTCGATCACTACCGCGCCATCGCGCAGCGCGAACAGCATCGGCTCGTTCGGCAGGAACTGCTGGCCGCCGACGGTGACGTCGAATGTCGGGATGGTCCCCTCGACCACGATGGTATCGAGTGAGCTCGTCGAACCGCCCAGACGGAAGTCCGCCACGAGAGTTCCCGACGCTGGTATCCCCGATTCGGGAGCGAAGATCGCGACGAAGCGCTCAATGTCGGTCACCGTCAACTGCACAAGCCCATCGAGCTCCCCGTCCGGTGAAATCGTTCCAGTCCCTTCAACCGAGGCCACGCCGTAGGCTGAGCCGCGAACGATGATCTGTCCATTTCGTATTGCGAGATAGAGCGTCGGGGCCGCGGCTCCTTCAGGAAGATCCGCCCCCTCGAGACTTTCGTCTTCGATGACCGCTTCGACGACCAGTTCGGGCTGATCGAGAGTCCCGCCTCCGCTCGACCTGAGCGTAAGCTTTCCCCCGAAGATGTTCGACATCGCCGCCAATGCCTCGACCTGCGACAGGTCGAGGCCATCAGCCTGAATCGTGTAGCCGAACGTCTCACTTGCGAACTCGTACTGCGCTTCGCCGGTGATCGTTCCAGCAGGGGCGCGCAGCTCGATGTTGGTAGCGCTCAGCGACCCTTCGGTAAACGACAGATCCGCCGTCACCTGATCGACCGGCTCGCCGTAAATCGTGCCCCCACGAACCATGATCGCACCCGCGCCTTCGAGTGAATCTTTGGGCCCTTCGATATGCAAGGTTCCGGTGAGGTCCCCGGTGATCGGAAGATCGCCGAGATCGAGAAAGGTAATCAGATCGGGGACGGGGAACGAGTTGGCGCCGATATCGAGATTGAACGCTACGTTGCCCTCGCCCGGAAGCCAGTTCACGTCGCCGTTGAGGTTGAGATATGCGCGATCGCTTCGCACGATGCGCATGGTCTCGAACGTCACGGTTCCCTCCTCCGGCGTGCCGCGGACCAGAAGCGCTCCCGTACCTCGGCCCTGCGCTTCGAGCTCCAGCTCCACGATCTGAAGCGCTCGCGGCACATCCCAGTTGTCGGCGACGATCCGCAGGTCGAAGCGTGGACCCGGACCGCTCTCGGGGAATCCGATGGTGCCGGTCATCGCCATCGTTCCGCCATCGTGGGCGAACTGTCCGCGATTGAACGTCATGACTCCCCGAGCACCGTCGTAAGCGAGATCGATGTCCGAGGTTCCTAGCAGAACGTTGTTGTACATCGTTCCGTCGGCGCGGATTTGCGCAGCGACCCGTGGAGCGTCGAGAGCTCCGGATACTTTGGCTGTGATCGTTCCGGAGCCTCCGAGCCCGAGAAGCTCGTAGTCTTCTTTGTCGGCAGTCCTTGCGAAGTTGTATGCGATGCGATCGAGCTCTGAAAAATCGCTGCTCTCGATCGCGACCGCCAGATCCATCACAACGCCTTCGATCTTCAGCGGGCCGCTGAAGGCGATGGACGACTCTGGAGTCCGAAGAGTCGAACGATCGAACGTGACCGTTCCATTGTCCAGGGCGAAGGTCGTCGCACCGCTCAGCGCAATCGGATACTTCGCCTGTCCGAACGCGACAGTGCCGGGAGCGAGCTTCGCATCTCCACGTCCCGAACCTTCGAGCAGCTTGTCCTGATTCCAGGCGTATGTGAGATCCCCAGTGGCGGCTCCCCGCAGGCCGGTATCGTCAACGCCCCAGTCTTCGAAGAGTTTCTCGAGCGAGACGCGGTCGTAGCTCAACTCCACCGACATCGGATACGGTTCCGCGAACTCGGCGAGCAGGTAGTCGCCCGAGATCGTTCCTCCGCCATACTCAGCCGATGCAATGTGTACGCGCGCGTTGTCCTGATTGATGTTCAAACGTCCGCGTAGCTCTGCTAACTCGTAGGTATCGGCCACCAGTTCAGGGATTGTGTAATCGCCGGTGAGCTCGAAATCACCTTTCTTCCCGCGAAGAGCTCCGTCGAGCGCGAGCAAACCCGAAAGCTCGGCTTCGAGGCCGAAGATCTCTCTCACGCGGGCAAGCTCCATGCGGGTATCCAGCTTGAAGTCGTACACGGCTTCGGTGAGCGGCTCGACATTGCCGGACAGATACGCTTCGATTCCACGGCCGCGCAGCGCGACAGATTCGAGACGCAGCGCTCCGGGTTCGTAACGATAGCCGGCGCGAAGATTCAGATCGAACGGCGCATAGTCTTTGATCCGGACCCTGACGAGCGGGCTCGTGGCTATACCGCTGTAGATCTGATCTGCGAACTGCGCCGTGACTTCCGAATCAAGACCGCGAATCTGCGCGTGCATGTCGCGGCCGATATCGTTGTAGTCGAACACCCCGCCCGTTACGAAAATCTTCTTCACGTCCATGCTGTAGATCTGGTAGGAGCGGGGAGGGCTGCGCTTCCACGACGGAACGTTGTTCGCGAGCTCGTGGTCCGGAGGATAGAACTCGAGAAAGACCTGAGGATCGCGCACGTCGATTCGCCCGAGTTCGACGCGACGCTGGAGTAGGGACTGAAGTCCTCCGCTGATCTCGACTTCTCGCACCTGCACGAAAAACGGATGCACGCCGCCAGGCGCATTCGCGATACGGATGTCCTGAAGAATGATCGTCGTCGGCAGCTTTCGCGTCATGGTCACGCGCCCGATGGTCACCTCGCGTCCGAGACGATTCTCGAGGTTCGACTCGATCCGCACCCGCACCAGCTCCGCAAACGAGTCAGTGCCGAGGTAGCGGTACCCGCCGAGAAGAGCGAGGATGAGAACGACGAGCGCACCAGCGAACACGAACAGCAGGATTCGCCTGCAGCCCCTCCGGCCCGCCGGCTCCGCGGCCTCAGGGACTCCACCACCGGCAGCCTCTCGGCCAGCCTGCTCATCCTTGCGCTCGAAAATCATTCAGTCCACACCATGTTATCAGCCGGGAACAACGGAAGACGGCCCGCCTCGACTCCCGACCAGCAAGCTATTTGCGGGCCATCAGATACAGATCCCTCAGGTTATTGCCTGTGGGACCCGTGAAAAGGGGGGACCCGAGCTGGGCGGCAAGGGTGAAGGAGTCGGAGTCTGTGAGAGCCTTCTCGATCGACTTGCGGTCCAGGACACCACGCGCTCCGCATGACAGGACGATTCCGGCGGCACCACTATTCCCGTCCAGCCCGTCAGAACCGGCAAAAAGCGCGGTCGCCTCGATCCCTGCGTCATCGCAATCCATGGCAAACCGGAGCGCGAGCTCACTGCACCGCCCTCCTGCGCCGTCTCCGCGCACCAAAACCGTCGGCTCGCCTCCGGCGATCAGCAGATGTCCACGAGCCATCGTCCGGAGCTGCGCGACGAGCTGCCCGGACACCACTGCGACATCGTCTTCGAGATCGGAGTCCATCAGCTGCGCGGTCATTCCGATTCGTGCCGCTTCATCCGCAGCGGCGGCGCGCAGCGTGCCGTTGTCGGCGATGAGAAAACACCGTGACGCATGCGAATGCTCCGGAAGCTCCGTCGCCGATGAAAGACGCTCCGCGATATCGTCGCATCGCCGATCACCAAGCGAGCGCAGTATCACCGATGCCTCCGCGTTCGTACTGCCGTCTGTCAGCGTCGGTCCGGAACCGACATCCGAGAAGCGGCCTGACGAAACATCCGAAAAGATCAGCGTCATTGATCCGACTGGCGCTTTCGATCCGAGACGGCCACCCTTGATCGCGGAGAGATGTCGTCGCACCCGATTGATCGACGCGATGGGAAGGCCGGCGCGGATCAGCGCGTGGTTCGCCGTGATGAGGTCATCTTCGTCGAACCACGGGCCGAACGGCATCTCCACACATGCGGAACTTCCTCCGGAGATGAGAAAGACGATCGGGCGGTTCGCCGATTCGACAAATGCGACGAGCCGCTCTCCCGCGCGAAAACTCGATGATGAAAGATCGGGATGAGATCCCTCCACGATTTCCAGCGGGACATGCGTGGGCAGCTCGACACTGTCTGCGTAGCCGGCCGGGGCAGCGACGAAAACACGGCCGATTTCAGGAACAGATCCGGCGCCCTCCGCCAGACCAGCCGCACATTTTCCGAGAGCTGCGATGTCGACTTCCCCGAGGCCGACACTTCGCACATCACCGCGGCGGATCCGTTCCCGTGCGAGCACGGCCGGAGCGCAGCGCGCGAGCGTCGCTCGGTAGACCTCGCGCAGCGACCGTTCGATCACGGGGTACCGGATGGTGATGAACGGCGGCGGTGTCTCTCGTCAGAGCTCATCGTTCGTCGTTCATCTCGGTCGTCAGCTTTTCGGTGAGCTGTTCGAGCGCACGCATGAATGTGCGCCGGTCCCCGGCCGGAAGCGCGCCGAGAAACTGCGCGGTCCACCGGTCATAAAGCGGTCCTGCCGATAGAACCACCCTCTTCCCCTGGGTCGTGAGCTGAAGCATCGACGCGCGATGATCCGACGGGTCCTCGACGCGCCGGATCAGCCCGAGCGAATCGAGCCGCGCGATCATTCCCGTCATGTTCTGCTTCGAGACCATCATTCGTCTCGATACGGCAGCCAGAGATGGATCCTCATCGGCATCGGCGACGGCAATGAGAACGCTCCACTGCTGAGGCGTGATCCGGTAGGGTGCGAGAACCGGTGCCAGACTCCTCGTGATCAGATTGACCAACTGAACCAGGGAGACCGGAACATCCTTCGAAGTCGGCGTCGCCATCAAAAGTCAATTTATTGACTAAGGGCGCGAATGTCAATCAGATCGGGAGGCGGCAAGCATGAACCAAGATGTCATCCCGAGCCTGGTCGTGCGGGCGGGAGGGGCGAGGGATCTCCGGCGTTGGTACATAGTTGCCTATCGGCCTCACCGCCACCCGTGCCCGTTTGAGTCACAAATGTACTACCGCCGGAGACCCCTCACCCCTCCCCGCCACCCACACTTGCTCGGGATAACAATTCTGCAAATCTGCCTAGTTTCGCCGCCGGCCCTGCCGGATGCGCTCTCGCTGCTCCGCTGTCAGAATCTGCTCGACGTCCGCCCGTCCCGCAATCCTCCGCGCCATGCTCTCGTCGCGAAGTGCCCGCAGCCTGGTCATGGCACGCTCCGCCGCCGGATCGCCGGCATCGCGAAGGTTTCTGTATTCGACAGCCGCGGATCGCATGTCGTCGCGAAGCTCGCTCTGCTTCGCGCGCTGCGTCTCCCGCACCTGGCGGATCGCCGCGATCTGGTCAGGCGTGAGCTCCAGCTTCTCAGCGAATCTCTGGATGTTGTCCCGTCGCTCCGCCCGACGCTGCTGACTCCCGGGATGTGCAAGCAGTGCCGAGGTACAGAGGATGAGGACTACGATTGCTGCAACGATCTTTCTGTTCATGATGTCTCTCCCGCATCATTGGACAGACGCGAACCCTCTGCGTTTACTTCGTGGGCGAATCTGAGCGATGGCGTCAACTTACGAACGAGACAAAGGACTGCAGACGTCCTCGTCTCGTGCTCTCCCTCTCCCCGCGAAGTCGGGGAGAGGGTGGCGCGCGGCACCGCGCAGACGTCGAGGAGTTGCGAGATCGTCGCGCGCCGGGAGAGGGGTGTCGGGAGCTTGCAACTTCCGAAGCCAATCGCCAACACATGAGTGCTTGCGCGGCCCCTCACCCCTTGCCCCTCTCCCCGTTCACACGGGGAGAGGGGAATGCAGCTTGTCGCCGCGCTTGAGTGGACGCCACTGAGACTCCGGGCCGGGGCTCCTGACTACTGACTCCTGTCTACTACCGACTCACGACTTCGTCTCCTCCGCAGGATCAGCGGCTTCAGCGGGCAGAAGACAGAAGGGATCGTCGACCGGACATCCGAGGTGCTCGACCTGGATCGTCGTGTGCGCGATGCCGTACCGCTCGGCAAGCAGGGCATTCACTCTCTTCAGCACGTCTCCCGCGCTGCGGAGTGAAACGTCACCCAGCTGGAGATGGCAGGAAAGCGCACGGCGTGAAGGCCCGATCGCCCAGATGTGCAGGTGGTGCACTTCGAGAACTCCCTCCTGCATTGCGAGATCGCGCGTGACCTGTTCGGGATCAATTCCCCTGGGCGTCCCCTCGAGCAGAAGATTCACCGTTTCCCGCAGAATGCTCCACGAACTCCAGAGAATGAGTATTCCGATCATGACCGAGATCAGCGGGTCGAACATCGGCATTCCCGTCGCGCGGATCAGAAGGGCGGCCAGGATGACTCCTGCCGACGCGAGCGTGTCGGCGAACATGTGAATCACCGCGCTCCGTATGTTGACGTCATGCCGTCCCGCTTCACGGAACCACAACGTGACGGCGCCATTCAGTAGAACGCCGATAAACGCGACGATGATCATCAGCGAAGTGTCGACATCTTCAGGATTCAGAAACCGCGACCACGCTTCCACAAAAATATAGACCGTCAGACCGACCAGCGTGGCGGCGTTGACGAATGCGGCAAGAACACCCGCGCGCTGAAACCCGTAGGTTCGTGACGGTGTTGCCGGCCGCCGTTCCAGCAGCACCGCGATCAGCGCAATGAAGAGAGCGACGACGTCGGTCAGGTTGTGAAGAGCATCGCCGATCAGCGCAAGCGAGTTCGCGTAGATACCAACTGTCAGCTCGATGACGACGAAGGCCGCATTCGCGAATGTCGCAATGACGAGCCTCCGGCTGATCTGCCTTCGTTCTACCGGTTGCTGATGGTCGTGCATTCTCGGGGGAGACTCCTCGGCTTACCCACAGCCTGACACGGCTGTCATCCCGGCGACGAGTCTGCCTTGTGTCGAAGCTGTTCGAGCGCGCGGCGTCCGATGTCCGTACGAAACCTCACGCCATCGAATCGCACCTTCGCAGCCCCCGCATAGGCGCGAGCCAGCGCCTCCGACAGGCTCGGCGCATGCGCGCACGCGCTGACGACTCTCCCAGCGACATTCACCATCTTTCCGTCCTGCATCTCGGTGCCCGAGTGGAACAGAAACGTGGAAGGATCCTCGACCGGGTCGATTGTGATCTCCAGACCGCGCCGGACCTCGCCGGGATACTCCGCTGCCGCTACGACCACGCACGCCGCCGCTTCCTTCTTCCACGTCAGACGCGCCTCGCCCAGATTCCCCCTCGCGATGCGGAGGCAGAGATCTGCCAGGTCATCTTCGAGCCGCAACAGCTGCACCTGCGTCTCGGGATCGCCGAATCTGCAGTTGTACTCGAGAACTTTCGGTCCGTCCGCGGTGAGCATCAGACCGACGAACAGGCAGCCCGTGTAGATCCGACCTTCCTTCTCCATTCCCTGCACAGTCGGAATCACGATCGTCCTCATGATCTCGGCGGCTACCTCGGTCGAAAGCACGACCGCAGGCGAGTGCGCGCCCATTCCGCCAGTGTTCGGTCCCTGATCGTCGTCGTATGCCTTCTTGTAATCCTTCGCCGGGGCAAACGGAACCACTCGCTCCCCGTCGGTCAGCGCCATGAACGAAACCTCTTCGCCTTCCAGAAACTCTTCGACGAGAAGCCGGTCGCCGGCATTGCCGAACTTTCTGGTCAGATAGATATCCCTGACGAGCTCGAGCGCTTCGTCGAGACTCTGGACGATGAAGACTCCCTTGCCACTTGCGAGTCCATCGACCTTGATCACCCGAGGAAACGATCCCTTTCGAAGGGCTGTCTCGGCTTCCGGGAGGGAGCTGCAGATCGACGCTTCTGCCGTAGGAATTCCGTAACGCCGCATGAAGTCCTTCGAAAATGCCTTCGACCCCTCGAGCTCGGCAGCAAGCCGAGTCGGCCCGAAGATCGGCAAACCGCGCTTGTGGAACTCATCGACGATCCCGATCGTCAGCGGCAGCTCCGATCCGACGATCGTGAGATCGATCTTCAGGTTCCGGGCAAAATCCGCCAGCTCGACGATATCCGAAGCGCCGATCGGGACCCGGTCGGCAACCTCCGCGATCCCGGCATTCCCGGGCGCCACAAAAACTTCCCTGACCAGAGGAGACTGTCGAAGCTTCCAGCAGAGGGCATGCTCTCTGCCCCCGTTTCCAATTACCAGCACTCGCATGGTGAGAGTATAACGGGGTAGGGTGTGACCTGTGAGGGGTGGGGACGTCTGAGGGAGGAGTAGACAGGACACGGGGGGAGTAGACAGTACACAGTAGACAGTAGACAGGAGCTGGTCGCCAGCAGTCAGGAGCCGAAGCCCAGGAGTGGGAGACAGTAGCCGGGATACCAGAAGTCAGGAGTCGGGAGCCGGGGGTCAGTAGCCTGGAGTGAGTAATCAGTAGACAGTAGGGGTCCCGGGCGGTGGCTACTGTCTTCTGTGTACTGTCTACTGTCTACTTGTCGCGAGCCTAGACACTCCCCCACTCCCATCCGTATTCAACTCGATGACCGCGGAACTCCGCTTGATGAAAAACGTCCAGGAACCAACGGAACCTGAGGATCGTGAGCTGGTACGGGCAACCCTCGAGGGTGAGTCCGATGCTTTCGAAGCGCTCGTGCGCCGGAAGACGTCCAAGGTCTACAGCCTCTGCTACCGCGTGCTGGGCAACGGGGAGGACGCAAAAGACGTCTCTCAGCTCGTCTTCATCAAGCTCTGGGAGAACCTCGGCAAGTACGATCCGCAATACGCGTTCGATACGTGGCTCTACAGGATGGTGACGAATGTCGCCATCGACTTCCTCCGCAACCGCCAGTCGCGCGACGCAGCAGTGAACTCGAACCTGCGCCTGGTGAAAAGCGCCACGGATGCCGAGCAGAACGTATCGCTCCAGCGGAAAGAGATCGAGAGCGTCTTCGCATCGGTTTCCGCCGCTCTCTCTCCGAAACAGAAAACGATATTCGTCATGCGGGAAATGGAAGACCTTCCCTCGGCCGAGATTTCCCGCATTCTCGGCTGCCGGGAGTCGACAGTCAGAAACCACCTCTTCAACGCGAGAAAGATCATGCAACGTCAACTCCAGCACCGGTTTCCGGAGTACGCGCGCCTGTGGAAGGGACAATCATGACCTGCGCACAATTCGAAGCATTTCTTGCTGCCGGGCCGTTGCCCGCCGATGCGCTCGCGCATATGCGAAGCTGCTCTGCCTGTCTCGAGACGGCGGTTGCAGCCGATCCCGAGAATCTCTTCCGCTCTCTCGGCGGTGAGGATCTCGAACCTTCCGGCGGAATCGACCAGTTCGTGGCCGACGTCGTTCAGCAGGTTCACCTTCGCGAAGCGGAGACGAGACTCACCAGGAGACGCGAGATGCCCGCCGCAGCGCGGTGGAGCATCGCCGCAGCACTGGCCGTGGGCGTTGCGGGATCCTCACTTCTCTATCGTCCGTCGCTGAACCAGGCGCCAGTGGTGTCGGCGCCGGCTGTCGTCGCTTCGCAAGTTTACGATCCTTCCATGACGCTTCCCGTCGTCGAAGAGTACTCAAACGGCGGCGCTACGATCGTGGAGATGGCCTCAGACAGCGATCTGACGCTCGTCATGATTTTTGATGAATCACTTCCGGTGGACCTATGAAATTGATGAAACAGAAAACAACGATGGCGATCGCTCTGCTTTGCCTTCTGTCAACGGGCGCAGCCTTCGCGCAGGATGCACAGAACCGCACGCTGACGGTCCGTACCTGGCAGCTCAAACACAAAGACGCTGACCGCGCCGCTGCAGTGGTCAAGTCTCTTGTCAGTGCCTCCGGCTCGGTCTCCATCCAGCCGTCGTCGAACAGTCTGGTGGTCACCGACTCCGCCGCGAACATTGACAGGATCATGGGAGCGATCGAGAAGTTCGACGTTCCGGCTCGCTCATTCCGAGTTCAGCTCGACCTCGTATCGGCCGCTCGCGTCGCGAGTGCTACGCCTGTCCCCCGAGGTTTGGAGAGCATCGCCGGAAAGCTTTCGGGAGTGCTCCGTTTCAACTCGTTCGAACGCGCCGGCCAGATGATCGTTCAGGGAAAAGAGGGCGATCCGATCGTTGCGATGATGGATGGCGGTTACCGCGCAGAGTTCCGGTTCGGAGAGTTCGATCCGGTCACGAATTCAATCCGGATCAGCGACTTCCAGCTCAGCCGGCAGTCATCCGCCAAAGATGGCGCGCAACTCGATCCGCTGCTCAAGACCTCGCTGAATCTGAAGGTTGGCCAGACGATCGTGCTCGGTGCATCGCGCCAGCCTGACAGCAACCGCGCGCTGATGCTCGTGCTCGTGGCGCAGCCGCTGGCTCAGTAGACGACCGATCGCGATTGGGTGATGTCATCCCGAGCCTGGTTGTGTGGGCGGGAGGGGCGAGGGATCTCCGGCAATGGTACATAGTTGCCTATCCGTCTACTCCGCCCACCCAGTGCCCCTCACGAATCACGAATGTACTACCGCCGGAGATCCCTCGCCCCTCCCACCCGCCCGCGCTTGCTCGGGATGACAAATCTGGCGGAGATGCCTGGAGTTTCTACGGGGTCACTGGTTGACCTTCCCCCTACCCCCATAGGCACTAACTTTGACAGTCGAACCGGGACAGAGACCGAATGTTGAATGTTGAAATTGTGAGTTTTGAATGTTGAATGGAGACCGGTGCCCCATTCAACATTCAAAATTCACAATTTCAACATTCAGCATTCGTCTTTCTAAGACACTACGATCTAAAGTCAGTGCATATGCCCCCTACCCTCCCGCCCTTCCACGCCGCCGCTGAAAGTGCGCTTCCACTTCCGCAACCGGCAGCGAGTTGAAGATGTATTGCGGTCCGACGCCGCCCTTCCGCGCAGCCCAGATACCGGGGAGCACGTTCCCGAGCTCACCCGTCGAATGCGCGTCCGGATTGATGCTGAAGATCACACCGCGTTCGATGGCCCGCTGCATCAGTCGCCAGTCGAGGTCGAGCCGGCGAGGGTTGCCGTTGATCTCGATCATGACTCCCCTCCTGCCCGCTTCATCGAAGATTGTGTCGTACTCGACCGCGTAGCCCTCGCGTGAGAGAAGCAGACGGCCCGTGAGGTGCCCCAGAAACGTCACAAAGGGGTTCCGGATCGCGCGAACGATTCTGTCCGTCATCTCGCCTTTCGGAGTCTTGAACTGCGAATGCACCGACGCGATGACGAAGTCGAACTGCGAGAGTGTCTCGGGACCGTAATCCATCTCTCCGCTCGGAAGAATGTCGCATTCTGTCCCGTGAAAGATCCGCATCGCCGGGAACTCCCCGCGCAGGCTCTCGATCTCTGCGCGCTGCGAGGCCACACGATCCTCGGTGAGCCCCCCTGCGTAGGCAGCTGTCTTCGAGTGGTCCGAGATGCCGACGTACGACAACCCTCGCTGATTCGCCGCTTCGAGCATCTCGCGGAGTGTTGCGCGGCCATCCGAGTACGTGGTGTGCACATGAAATGTTCCCAGCAGATCATCCGGCTCGACGAGCACCAGCTCTTCACAGGTTTCGAGCGATTCCGCAGTCTCACGGAGCTCAGGAGGCACGTACGGAAGCCCCAGCTTCGTGAAGAGGTTTGCTTCGCTCCCCAGCCCGATTTTCTTTCCGGCCGCTTCGAGAGCAGTTCCGCTCAGCGCGAAACCCTTCGCGTCCGCGCGCTTCCGGACCTCGAGGACGAACGCGTCGCCGCCCGTTGATTCGAAAAGCGCCGGTATCAGTTCCGATGGCTTGCTGAAGGTGACAACCGAGGGAATGCCAAACCGCGCGACGCCGGAAAGCGCACCTGCATCGTCGATCGAGCCCTGCTCTAGCACTGCGTCCTCCAAGGCCGCGCGCGCAACAGATTGAGGTGCTTTCGCCGACACGCAGACGTCGATCCGTGTGACGATTTCGAGCCGGCGGCGAATCGCTCCCGAGATGATCACCTGATCCACTCCGGCGAGACGTTCGAGATCACGCACCAGCGCTTCCGCCGCTTCGAGCGCCCGCGGAAGCAGAAACTGCTCACTCTGCCCCCTCAGGAAATCGATCCCCTCGAGGATCTTCTGTTCAGTCTTTTTCCCGAACCCCGGAATCGCAGCGAGACGATTCTCCCTGCACGCCTTCTCCAGATCATCGAGCGTCGCGATCCCCAGCTGTTCGTACAACTGCGCGATCTTCCGCGTTCCGAGTCCCGGAACGCGAGCGAGCTCGAGAATCCCCGGTGGATACTGCGAGCGCAGCTCGTCGAGATAGCGAAGCGATCCGGTCGTCACGAGCTCGACGATCATCGGTCCGATCGCCTTTCCGATTCCAGGAGTGCGATCGACCTCGCCGCTTTCGACGAACGTCGGCATGTCGGTCGCTACATCTTCCATGCGGCGCGCGGCGTTCTTGAAGGCGATCGCCTTGAATTTGTTGGCGTCACTGAACTCGAGGTAGCGGGAAATCTCGTCGAGTGCGCGCGCGACGGCTCGTCTGTCCATGGTCATTCCTGTCTCATCCTCTGAAAATTGCCTGCTCTCGGCTATGATCCCGGCCGTGAATCCCCGGGACCGCATCATCCTCGCACTCGACAGAACGGGGCGCGAAGAAATTCTCGAGCTCGTGACGAGTCTCCGCGAGAGCGTGGGAGTTTTCAAGCTTGGCCTCGAAGCGTTCGTGGCAAACGGGCCGTCGATCGTCCGTGATGTGACCCAGGCGGGGGGGCGCGTCTTTCTCGACCTCAAGCTCCACGACATTCCGAACACAGTCGCGCGCGCAACTGCCGCCGCCGGCGAGCTCGGCGCAGCGATGCTTACGATTCACGCTGCAGGTGGAAGATCCATGATCAGCGCCGCCGCTTCCATCGAACCGCGGCCGCTGCTTCTCGGCGTCACCATGCTGACGAGCCTCGCTGACGACGATGTGGAGGAGATCGGCTTCGCGGGGGGTACCGCGCGGAATGCCCTTCTTCTCGCGCGCCTCGCGAAAGCTTCCGGCGCAGACGGCTGCATCGCTTCGCCCATGGAGATCGAGATCATCCGTGAAGCCTGCGGAGATTCGTTCCTCATCGTGACTCCCGGCATTCGCGGCCCGGGCGACGAGCGGGGCGACCAGCGGCGCACGATGAGCGCTGCAGATGCAATCGGAGCAGGTGCGGATTACATCGTGATCGGAAGGCCGATCACGCAGGCAGCCGATCCTCGAGCCGCGGCTGATCGCATTCTGGAAACGTTGTAACGAACCACGTCAGCCTGAGCGATGCTCAGAGGCTGTGAATTAATCGCGCGAGTGTCACAGCATGATTGATTTTCACAACCTCTCAGGATGACGTGATTCTATTCGACTGCAAAGTTTTCACGTCCGATCGCGCGCCGCGATCGCCGTTGCGGGATGATCGGTGAAGAGCCCGTCGATTCCGAGCGCGAAGAAGATGGCGCACTCCTCCGCACCATCCCCCAGAGTCTGTCCCTTCCGCCGGAGCTCGACGGGAAGAAAGCAATTCTCATCTCTGAACGTCCAGGCGTGAACCAGCAGCCCCGCAGCGTGCGCATCGCGAACGAGCGACGTCGGACTTCCGAGTTTGTCTTCAGTATCCCTTGGGATGATGAGATTTTTGCTCGGACCGATGGCCTGCGCATACGTCGCAATCGAAGCCAGCCCTTCGCCATCGATCAGATCGCGATAGGTTCGCGGGTCTCCCGCGCTCATCAGATCGTGAGGCGCGCCTTCATCCGCCAGCAGTTGCACCAGGGGAATCGATGTCATCGCCGCCATCATGCGGAGATTCGACGTTTCAAATGACTGGATGAAGGCGGGCGAGTCGGGACCGCCGAACCGGTGACTCTCTAGCGAGCGAATCAGCTTTTCTTCGAGGGGCAGTCCTATCGATCTGAAGTAGCCGGGATGCTTGGTTTCCGGATAGACGCCGACGGGCCTTCCAGGTCTTTCGCCGGCGGCGCGGGCGAGCGCGAGGATCTCGTCGAGCGTCGGCACCTCTAAGACTCCGTCGAAAGCCGCCGCTCGCAGCTCCGGCATACGCTCGACAGCGCGGAGCGTCCTGAGCTCCTCGAGAGTGAAGTCCTCGGTGAACCAGCCGCGAAGTGCTCGTCCGTCGACCGACTTCTCAGTCAGCCGATCCGCGAACTCCGGACGGGATGCCACGTCGGTCGTCGCCTCGATGATCTCGCCTCGGGCGTCGACGGTTGCAATCGCGTTCTCGTGCCGCGCAACGAGGACGTGGTCGCGCGTCGCAACGAGATCCGGCTCGATGAAGTCCGCACCGAGCTCGATGGCAAGCTGGTAAGCGGAAAGCGTGTGCTCAGGCCGATGCCCGCTGGCGCCGCGGTGCGCAATGACGATCGGAGTGGTCATGGGGGGAAATTCCGAAGAAAGTGTTCATGGACCGCGCACCGGAGGTGCGCCGAGAGGGTAGCCGGTGGCAAGCGAAGCGCAGCCACCGGACAGGAGGCTCCTTTTGTCCGCACCCAGGCAGGGGTGCCAGATTCAAGCTTGTTCTCCCGCCCCGCTGGGGCGGAGGGATTCTCGCGCACGATACCGGTGGCTGCGCTGCGCTTGCCACCGGCTACCCTCTGACGCGCCTCCGGCGCGGAGCACGGTGAAGGGGTGCTGAACCGTTTGTCATCCTGAGCGAAGCGAAGGATCTTCTTGCGGGGATCGAGCACCGCGAGATGATCCTTCGCTTCGCTCAGGATGACAAGCCCTTCAGGTCCTTCCGTCCGGGCAGTTCAATTAGCAAAAAAAAGCGGACCGGCTAAGATCCTTAGCCTGTCCGCCAGATGACACCGTTCAGAGATCGCTCTATCTGCCCGCGCCGCGTCGGCGGTTCGTGCAGTTCCGGCCCGGACCGTTGAAGAACACGGTCTGGCTCGCAAACTGTCTCGTATTGCCGTCGACGTCGGTTCCAACGGCGCGAATCGTCCTGTTCCCTCGGGTGAGGTTGTCGAAGTTCACAGGCAACCGCCAGTTCACCACGGGCGTCTTACTGGTGATGTCGTAACGTGCGCCTCCGACAGTCGCCATGCCGAGCGAGGTTCCATCGAGAAAGATCTGGACGTCGGTGATGCGCGTCGCTCCGGTGACAAATCCGCGAAGCTCGAACCCTCCGCACGGAAGCTTATCGAGGCGGGCTGATTCGATTCCTCCGGCGATCTGGCCGCATGCTCCCCAGACCTGAAGGCCGCTGATCTCACCGTTGACGTAGATGAACGGCCCAGCCACTACAGGGTTGTGCTTCACTTCGTCCGGCAGCGTGAACGTGACATCTTCGAAGATGCGCGGCGATGATCCATCGAACAGAGGAACGGTGAAGTCGAACACATCAAACGCGATCGTCCGCGCAGACCCGCCGGTCATCGGATTCTTCTCGTCGATCATCGTGATCAGGCGCGTTCCGTCGAAGGTCGCCTCCCGGTTGAATCGAATGCCGTTCGACCGATTGACGATCGCAGGCGGCCTAAAGACGAAGAACTGAGTGAGCGCCGGCCCGGGCCCGATATTGAAAACTCCGATCAGGCTCTCCTGCCCGATTCCGAGCAGAGTGTTTCCACCGTTGGCAACGAAGAATTCGCCGTTGATCGGCACTGCAAATACGATCGTCGGATTCGCCGGGGTCGTCACATCGAAGGCATACGTGCCGCCGGGACCCGTCGAGTAGAGGTAGCTGTTCGCGAAGATTACATCGTTGAATCCGAGAAAGAAGTTGGTCGACGGTATGCGAGCGACGCGGAACGGGGCGGCAGGATCGGCGATGTTGTAGATGTCGATCGCATTGCCACAGCCGCCGGCGAAGCCCTGGGGCGTGCATGGAATGTCGTACATCGGATAGACGGCCGCCAGCAGATTTCCGGAGACCGTCATCTGTCTGTAATGGAGACCCGGGGTTCTCGAGACGCGGATCGGCTCGGTTCCGAAGGGTCCGGGCTGCACGGTGCGGAGGTCGAAGATCTCGAGTCCCGCCTCGCTGCTCACGTAGAGGTAACCGGCGTCGTAAGCAACGCCCCCGTCGACGTCGCGCGCAGCGAACGGCGACATCTCATCGTCACGGGCAACGACAACCTCACCGACGGGATTGATGCTGAAGGTCGTCAGACGGTCGCCTCGCAGCGAGTAGATGACCGAGCCGTTTCGGAACACGCCGTTGGGCGAACTGCCGAACGGAGTGGACGGACCCGCGGAGCCGACCAGCGACAGCGGGCAGTCAGAAACGAAGTGGTCGCCGAAGGCCGGCGGAACGACGAGGAAGCAGAAGAGAGCGAGAACAACCAGGGATTTCCGCACAGTCAGGCGCATACCATTCCTCCCAAAACCACCCCAAAAAACCTGGCGCATCGCGCACCCATCAGTTGCAGCTGTTAGACAGTTGACCCCAAATATGACTGAAACGCGCTTATTTTTCAAGAGCAAACGAGATCGGCGTACCTCCTGCCCGGTAGGGAATCGGCCCGAAACCGTTTGCAAAGCCCGGCCGTCTGAACCTGAAGACCCTCCGCGGTGGTACTCTATGAGGGGCAAAAACCGATGCTCGACGGCCACGTTCTCGTGCTCAACCGCGTTTTCCAGGCGATCCAGATCACCTCTGTTCGCCGTGCCTTCATCCTTCTCTACAAGGGAAACGTCCGCGCAGTCGACGAAACGTATCGAACCTACGATTTTGAAAACTGGCAGGACATCCCGATCCAGCCCGCCGATTCGTTCGTTTCAACACCGAGTCGCAACATCCTCGTTCCCCACGTGATCCAGCTCCTCGACTTCGATCGGATGCCGCGGCAGGAAGTGAAGTTCTCACGCGGCAACATCTATCTGCGGGACCACAACCGCTGCCAGTACTGCGGCAAGAAGTTCTCGTCCGCAGAGCTGTCGCTCGACCACGTGATCCCGGTCTCACGCGGCGGCCGCTCGACGTGGGAAAACGTCGTCTGCGCCTGCCTGCCCTGCAACGTGAAGAAGGGGAACAAGCTGCTCAGCGAGTGCTCGATCCAGCTCATCCGCCAGCCCTCGCGGCCGAAGTGGCATCCGCTCCACAGGCTTCAGGGCCGCCAGTACCCCGAGATCTGGAAGAACTTCCTCGATCAGGCGTACTGGTCCGTGGAACTGCGATCGTAACCCTTCCGCCCACCCGGTTGTGAGTTGTGCCCACCCGCCGCACCCGCACGGTTGTGGGTTGTGAGTTCCCACCCCACCCGGGAGAAGTAGCCAGTAGTCAGGAGTCAGTAGCCAGTAGTTCGTCGTGAGAGTCCACCGACGAGGATTCATCAGGGCAGGCTCGATAGATGGGGCTCGCCTCCGATGCGGCCTCATTGCCTCTGGCTGGATCGGACACTAGCGAGACCCTCCTGACTACTGACTCCTGACTACTGACTACTTCCCCCGAACTCCGCGAGAATTTTCCACGCCGATCGACACTTACCCACCGCATGTTCGACAACCTTCAGGACAAGATGGATCGGGTCTTCAAGACCCTTCGTGGCGAGGGGACACTCAACGAGTGGCACATCGAGAACGCCCTCAAGGAAATCCGCATCGCGCTGCTCGAAGCGGACGTTCACTTCAAAGTCGTCAAGGACTTCACGGCAAGGGTCAAAGAGAAGTCTGCCGGCGAAGAAGTGCTGACCGCCTTCTCGCCCGCGCAGCAGGTCGTCAAGATCGTTCGAGACGAGCTGCAGGCGCTTCTCGGCGGCAACGAAGTGGGCCTCGCGCTCGTCGGCACACCTGCGGTCGTCATGATGGCCGGCCTCCAGGGTTCAGGTAAGACGACGACATCCGGCAAGCTCGCGCTTCATCTGAAGAATCGAGGCCGCAGGCCGTTGCTCGTTCCGTGCGACGTCTATCGTCCGGCTGCAATCGATCAGCTCCGGGTCGTCGCGAATGAAGTCAAAGTCCCCTTCTACGAGATCGGCGAGCTTCGCGATCCGGTTCAGATCGCGCGCAACGCTCTCAAAGAAGCGCGCACACTGCTTTACGACACCGTCATCCTCGATACGGCGGGACGCCTTCACATCGACGAGGAGCTCATGGGCGAGCTCCAGACGATCAAGCGCGAGACAAATCCTTCCGAGATTCTCTTCGTCGCTGATGCCATGACGGGCCAGGACGCCGTCAAGTCGGCGAAGGAGTTCGATGACCGTCTCGGAGTGACGGGCATCGTGCTCACGAAGCTCGACGGCGACGCCCGCGGCGGCGCGGCCCTTTCAGTCAAGTCGGTCGTGAACCGGCCGATCAAGCTCGTCGGCGTCGGCGAGAAGCTCGTCGATCTCGACATCTTCTACCCCGATCGCATGGCGCAGCGGATCCTCGGAATGGGCGACGTCCTTTCGCTCATCGAGAAGGTCGAGGCGGAAGTCGATCAGAAAGAAGCGCAGCGACTCGCCGAAAGAGTCCAGAAGGACAAGTTCACGCTCGAAGACCTCCGCGCACAGCTCCAGCAGGTCAAGAAGATGGGACCGATGTCCCAGCTGGTCGGGATGCTGCCGAACGTCGGAGGCCTGAACAAGATCAAGGAAGACGACATCGATCAGGGTGCGATCACGAGAATGGAGGCCATCCTCGACTCGATGACGAAGAGGGAGCGCGAGCTTCCCCAGCTGATCAATGGCTCCAGGAAAAAGAGGATTGCCCGAGGATCCGGCACGAGCGTCCAGGAGATCAACCGGCTCCTCAAGCAGTACCTTGCGATGAAAAAGATGATGAAGACTTTCTCCAAAGGCTTCGGGCCGCGGAAGTTCGGCAAGTTCGGCAAGGGGCTGCCCCCGGAATTGTTTCAGTAGGGTTGACGTTAAGGGCTCCGTTCAGGGATAGTTCTGTCCTTTCCGACCCACGGAACCCATAGAGGAGTTTTTCGCATGCTCAAGATTCGCCTTCGCCGCGGTGGCTCGACCCACTCGCCTTTCTATCGGATCGTCGTGTCCGACTCGCTCCGCACACCGAAAGCCTCGAACGTCGAGCAGATCGGTTTCTACAATCCCACCAAAAATCCTGCCCAGTTCGAGATCGACAAAGAGCGGGTGAATTTCTGGGTGAGCAAAGGTGCTCAGCTGAGCCCGACCGTCAAGTCGATCCTCAAAAAAGCACAGTAATCATGAAGGAGCTCGTCGAGTTCGTCGCCCGGTCGCTGGTCGACAACCCCGATGAGGTGAGCGTCACCCAGGTGGGCGATGACGCATCCTCGAGCGTCATCGAACTGCGCGTCGCTCCCGAAGACCTCGGAAAGATCATCGGCAGGCAGGGGCGGACCGTACGCGCCCTCCGCACCCTCCTGAGTGCCGCATCGAGCCGGTCGTCCCGGCGCGTCACGCTCGACATCGTCGAGTGATCACCCCGCAACCCCTTTGCCATGCCACCGCTCGATTCCCATCCGGTCCCGGATGATCGCATCGCCGTCGGAGTGATCCGGAAGCCCCACGGCGTCCGGGGCGAGCTCAGCGTGGAGCCATGGACCCCGGATCTCGAACGGTTTGCAGACCTTCGCGCGGTCTGGCTCGTCGCGCCTGAGGATGCGTCAATCCGCCCGGCCGAGATCGAGAATGTGCGCTACCACGGCGAACGTGTCCTGGTGAAGTTCAAAGGCCTCGATTCGCCCGAAGAGGCAGCGCACCTCCGTGAATGGACCATCGAGATCCCGGCGGATGAGGCACGTGAGCTCGATGAAGACGAATACTTTCTCCACGATCTGATCGGGCTCACCGTAGTTCGCGAAACCTCGGGCGGTGTCGTCGGAACGGTGACGAACACCCTCGAAGCCGGAGCAGGCCCCCTTCTACTCGAGGTCACCCGTCAAGATGGCGGAAAATTCGACCTCCCCTTCGTCACCGCCATCTGCACGGGTGTGGACCTCGATGCGCGCACCCTCACCGCAGATCTGCCGGAAGGACTGCTGGACCTCGACGGAATTGAGAAACCAGAACCTGGAATTCAGAATTCAGAATTCAGAATTCAGAAAACGCACTCGCAGGATCTCCTCCCAGAACCCAGAACCCAGAACCCAGAACCGGGCGGGGAATCCACTCAGAACTCAGAACTCAGAACTCAGAACTCGGTCTTCCGTGTCGACATCGTGACCATCTTCCCCCGAATGTTCGACGCTTTCCTCGCTGAAGGAATCATCGCTCGGGGCGTGAAGGCAGGGCTGCTGGAGATCAGGGTCCATGACCTCCGCGATCACTCCACGGACAAGCACCGTTCCACCGATGACGAGGCATACGGCGGCGGGGCCGGGATGGTCATGCTGGCCGAACCGGTGTTCCGGTGCCTCGACGCGATCCGCGAGTCCGACCCCGAAAATACCCCTCACGTCGTGATGCTCTCCCCGCAGGGCAGACCTTTCAACCAGGCGGTCGCGACGGATTTTTCAGGGCGGAAATGGCTGGTCCTCCTCTGCGGGCGTTACGAAGGTTTCGACGAGCGGATCCGGGAGGCTCTGGTCGACGAGGAGGTCTCCGTAGGGGATTTCGTGGTCTCCGGAGGGGAGGTCCCGGCCATGCTCGTGGCCGATGCGGCCTGCCGGATGGTCGAGGGAGTCGTGGGGGACAGGAATTCGGTGGAGCAGGATTCGTTCTATCACGGGCTGCTCGATCACCCCCACTACACCCGGCCGGCGGAGCTACGAGGCATGAAAGTCCCGGAGATCCTGTTGTCCGGGCATGCGGAGAAGATCCGGCAGTGGAGGAAAGAGCAGTCTCTCCGCGCAACGAGGGCCAAGCGCCCCGATCTGCTGGAGACCGCGGAGCTGGACGACGAGGCGAAAAAAATGCTGCGGAAGATCGAGACAGAGTGATTGAAGCGATGTGTCATCCTGAGCGAAGCGAAGGATCCCCTGCCTCGAGGCAGTCCCCGCAAGCATCAGGGGATCCTTCGCTTCGCTCAGGATGACACTCTGAAAACCTCAAACCAGCGGCCGCTTGAGATAATGCATCAAATCTGACATCCTGAACAAAGAGAAGCAGTTCACTGAAAGAAGGGTAGTTGAGCCATGCCAGACATCATGAAAATGGTCGAATCGGCCGAAACGCAGAAAACCATGCCGTCTTTTTCGCCCGGCGACACCATCAAGGTGCACGTGCGCGTGGTGGAAGGTGACAAGGAGCGCGTCCAGATCTTCCAGGGCGTCGTCATCCGCCGCCAGAACGGCGGCGTGCGCGAGACCTTCACCGTGCGCAAGCTCTCGTTCGGTGTCGGTGTCGAGCGTACCTTCCCGGTCCACGCCCCGATCATCCAGAAGATCGAGATCGTCAACCGTGGCGACGTCCGCCGCGCCAAGCTCTACTACCTGCGTGACCGGATCGGCAAGGCCGCCAAGGTGCGTGTGAAGCGGAACCCGGCACGCACGTGAGTCCGGACGGCAGCTCCCCGCAGGTGTGGGCCGCCGGACC
>JBGSYJ010000090.1:0-8483 GCA_041750915.1 Thermoanaerobaculia bacterium
AAATCGGGGGATCCTTCGCTGCGCTCAGGATGACACCTTGCTCGCTACATCCTCACGTCTGTCGTCTGCCCCTCGGTCACTGTGACCTGCTCCGACTTCTTCACCTGTCCCTTCTCGTCGAGAACCACGAGCGTGTAACTCCCGGGCAGGATGTTCGCGAGGATGTTGCTGCCGGGATTGAGGGCAAAGTCGGCATTTATCGACCAGGGATTACGGAGATATGCTTCGCCACCGGGAAGAAGAAGACGGGCGAGTTGTCGTTCGGAGTCGGCCAGCGTGACAGAGACCGTTCCGCCGGGACTGAGTGCAACCGACGACTCGCCTGGAGCCGCGACGGAGACCGTGCGCGTCGCGTACCCGCCTGCCCCGACCGCGACCCGGTACGTTCCGGTCGCGATCGAGATCCGCGTACTTCCGTCCGGTCTACGGTCTCCGAATCCCTGATACGCGACTCGATTTGACGCGTCGCTTACGAGAAGGCTCGGGGAAAGGGCTCTTCCGTCGCGAGCATCGACTACGCGCAGCACGAGTCCGTCATTCTTTGAAAGCTTCACCAGCGTATCCTGCGCGAATTGCCCCTCCACGCTCACGTCGACGATCTGATGGCCCCAACCCTGCTTCTGTGCGAGAAGCTGATAACTTCCGGCCGGAACATTGTCGAGCATGAAGTTGCCGTCGTACGCCGACACCGTCGCCGGTTGGGACATCATCGGCGCAGTGCGACTATCCGGCTGCGACAGCAAAATGCGCGCATCAGCGATTCCCTCTCCCGTCTCCGCATCGACGACGCGACCGCGAAGCGTCGCGCCACGGACGTCGATGTCGAAGTTCGCCGAGCTTGTGACCGTGTATTTCGTTCTGAACGGCTGCAGGCTGCTTTGATCCATGACGTTGACGTTGTACTCGCCGGGCTCGAGCCCGGAGACTGTGTAGTACCCGTCGGCGTCCGTGGTGCCGGAGCCACGACTCTGCAGACGCGCGTTGCTCGGCAGAAATGAGACGAATGAGAGGCGCGCTGCCCGGCCATCCCTGGTCACCCGACCGCTGATCACGATGTCATTTCGAAACTCGAGATCCACCTGGTAGGACTGTCCGGAAACGACGTCCACCTGCTTCGACGGGCTGTTCGAGCCACGTGCCGCTGCAAAGACAGTCACCGTTCCGAGGGGCGCTCCTTCGATGCGGAAGTTACCGGAGACATCGATTGATGACTGGGCGTTTCCTTCGCGACTGCTCGCCCGTACGATGATCGACGAGGCCAGGGTCTCGTCATGGCCGCTGACCCGCCCGTAGATCGTGCCGCCGGCGTCGAGCACGAGTCGAAGATGTCCTGCGGTGGCGATGTCGACATCGCGCAGCACTTCATTCGCCATCCCCTTCTTTGTTGCGGTGATCGAGTAGCGTCCCGCCGTCAGACCTTCGATCGTGAACGCGCCATTCGAGTCAGTGCTTGCACGGGCGCCCGAGCCGGGAGCCTGTGCCATGACCGTCGCTTCGGAGACGGGACGGCCAGAGGCGTCGACGACGGTCCCTTTGACCTCGAGACCGCGGCTGAGGCGAACATCGACGCGGGCCTCTTTGCCGGAAATCTTTACGGCTTTCTGCTCCGGAACGTAACCCTGCTTGTTGAATCGCAGTGTCCGCTCGCCGGCAGGTAACCCCTCGATGGCGTACTCGCCGTCAGCATCGGTCGTCATAGGCCGCGACGGTCCCATCGGCATCCGGTCCCCCGGATCCTCGGACTGGATGAATACACTTTCCAGCCCAGCGCCGTCCGGACCCGTCACTTTTCCAGTTACGCGTACGCCCGGCTCCATCAGCACTTCGAGGTCGCGGACGCTGCTGCCTTCCTCGACGTTCACTCCCGACATCCGCGCCGTGACATAGCCCGGTGCGAAAACCTGGATCTGATGCTGGCCAACCGGAACATTTTCGAGAACGAACGAGCCGTCATCCGATCGGAACTCTTTCATCATCGGCGGGCCGGTTCGCATGCCGCCGCCACGCACACCCGACAGACCTGCGCTGAAGCTCGTGAGCGGCTGCTTGGAGCTCTTGTCGACGACTCGTCCCGCAACGCCGCCTCCCGCAGGAAGCTCGACCAGAACGTTGCTGTCAGGAGCTTTCACCGGTTGCGAGAACTGGATGAAGTCGTCAGTCTTCGTGACACTCAGCGTCGCTGCTCCGGCGGCGAGGTCGTCGAAGGCGAAACTGCCATCGACGGAAGTCATGGTGGTGCCCAGCACGCCAAGCTCAGTGGAGTGGAGGGTCACGCCCGCATCGGCGACCGGCGAGCCGCCCGCGGTGACGACACGGCCCGCGACCGCGACACCTTCGACAAGCACGACGGAGAGGGGATCGTTGTTCCGCTCGACTCGTACGCTGGGGAGCTGTCTCGGCGCGAAGCCTTCACGCCGGAATTCGATGTCGTAGCTTCCTTCGGCCAGTCGCAGCGAGAAGGAACCATCTGCCGAGCTGGTCGGACCGTCTTCGATCTCCGCCGAAAAGAAGAAGGCTCTCCTCATCGCACGAGCCTCGGGAAGAGTTTTCGTGGCGACGATGGTTGCCCCTGCAATGCCGCGACCTCTCTGGTCAGCGACGCGTCCAGCGAGCTCGTATCCGCTGGGGAGAGTGATCCGGACGCCGCTTTTGCGCTCACTGGCCGTGATCTCGACGCCGGTCTCGCGACCCTCTGCGAATCCTTCTCTATTCGCCTGAACGTTGTAGCCCTCTCCTGGCGCCAGGTTTCGAATGACGAACCGCCCGTCGGGTGCGGTGAAGGCTCGCGAGCCGTCCCTGATGAACATCAGGGGAGGCCTGGGCATCCCCGGGGGACGGCGGTCAGCGGCGACGCCGGCAGCAGAGACTGGTTTGCCGTTCTCGTCGAGAACCACGCCCTCCAGCGATCCGCCCCGTGAAACGATCAGTGGACGCGAAACCGTCTCGCCCGCTGCAACCGACACGTCTGAAGCAGCCTGCTGGGTGTACCCGGGAACACTCAGGAGGACCTGGAACGTGCCGGGAGTCATCGAGGCCAGGCTGAAATTTCCCTTCGAATCGCTGATGATCCACTCCTGAGTGGCCTGCTGACCCGGCCGCGAGAGCGTGATCGCAACCCCTGCGACCGGCCGACGGCTTCCCGATTCAGTCACCGTGCCCCTCAGCGTCGAGGCCCGGCTCATGCGCAGCACAGATGTCGAGCCGGTCACGCGGGTCCGGCTCGCGAGTTGTTCTGCCTTCACCGCGCGGAGCTCTGTCCAGTTCGATGGCAGGTTTGGGACTGAGAACGAGCCGTCCTCGCCGGACTCACCCGCGTGCCATCCGTCGACGAGAATGCGCGCTCCCGCGACCGGACTCTTTCCGTCTGTCGCGACAACGCGGCCGGAGATCGCGACCCCTTTCGTCAGTGCGACGTCCATCGACCACTTCAATGGCGGCCGCCTCGAAGCGACGCTCCTCGCGAAGTCGGGATGGAGCACGGTCATCGTGTCGGCCCATTGATCTGGATCGGGGACGACGTAGCGGCCGTTCTCGTCGGTTCGTACGATCAGCTCACCTTCGTTCCGGAGGCCGAACACCACGGATACTTCCGGCAGAGGGTTCCCGCCGGCGCGGATGATGCCCGTACGATCAGCAGCGGCGCGAAGGAGGACTGCCCCGACATCTTCGTCCTTCGATACGCGAAGCGATGCGGGCGCATGGCCGGCGCGTTGAAACATGAGGTCGAACACCGATGCATCTTTCGCGTCGACGGTGAAGATCCCTTTCGCATCAGAGACGGCCGCAGCGATCGGCTCGCGCTGAGTTCCCCGGATTAGACGTTCGCGTCTCTCGGCGGAAGCCTCCAGCGCATACGCTGTGACTTTCACGTCCTGGAGGGCCACGCCGTCCGCGGAAATCACAACACCGCGTACGGCAGCCAGCGCGGTGTTCGGTAACAGCGAAAGCAGAATGATCAGTGTGGGGATGTGCCGTCTCATGACCGAATCTCCAGAGGTGTGCTCACATTCTCGCTGATTATCCCTCTTGGACGGCTGAATCACTTTCAGGTGTCGTGAGCCCATGTGGCAGGGCCCTCCGAGGCCCTGCCTTCTCGGGCAGTAAAGATGTACGAGACCTGGAGCGTGCACCAGTACTGACGATGCTCCAAGTGTCGTACATCTTTACATTCCGGAAGAGGCAGGGCCTTGGGAAGGCCCTGCCACATAGAGGTCCCCGCAATCGAATGGACCGATATGATGTTGCGAGGGGGATGACGATGATTGCACGTTGCGTAATTCTGACTCTGTGTCTGGGCCTCGCTTCCTGCACGACGGCCGAGCCGGGAACTGAAACTGCAGCCACCACCACGACAGGCGCAACGGCACCTGCGGAGGAGAACCCGGCGATGACGACGACTCCCTATCGATTACTCGAGAAGGGCGGCTACGGGATGGCTGCGCAGGCCGCGGACGTTGGTGTGACGGCTCCGTCGATCGAGATCGCGACGTCTCAGGCCGAGTACAACGCTCTCTGGCGGACGCACATCGGTCAGGGCGAGCCTCCTCCCGCCGACTTCTCGAAGGAGTCGGTCGTCTTCCTGCTCATGGGTGCTCGCTCCACGGGCGGATACGGTGTCGATCCGCAGGCAGTGAAGCTCGAAGGTGGAACGGCCGTCGTCAACGCGGCGATGATCCGGCCGGGCAAAGGAGATATGACGACGCAGGCGTTCACCGCGCCGTTTGCCGTCATCGCGATCGAGAAGCCGCAGGTGCAGGCCGCCGAATGGCGCGACGCGGCAGGCCACGTCGTCGTGGAGCACCGGCAGTAGCTCGGAACCATGCGTCTTCGCACCCGACCGGTCCCCGATTCGAGTCTTCTCGGCGAGCGCCTCGACGCACTGGCCGCGAAGATCGATATCGGGATGATCGCTCCCGACCCGTTGCAGCTCGTGCACCGCTACGACGAAGCTCGCGATCAGGAGATCGCCGGACTGCTCGCGGCGGCATTCGCATACGGACGGGCGGACATCGTGGTGCGAAACGTCGGTGATGTGCTGCTCCGGATGGGTTCGTCCCCAGACGCTTACCTCAGATCGTTCGATGCTCGCGATGCAGTCAGGCGTTTTCGCGGATTCACCCATCGCTTTCACAAGACTCCCGATCTCGTAGCGTTGCTCGCGAGGGTCTCATGGGCAGTCACGACACATGGCTCGTTGGGAGAGCTCTTCCGCGCGAGCTACCGCGAAACCGATGAGGACATCGGAAAGTCTCTGCAGCGCTTCGTCGAAACCCTTATCGCTGCGGACGGTTCGCTGCCGAGACTGACGCCACCGCGCCGGGCCGCGCTTTCCTATCTGCTCACCTCCCCGGCGGACGGCAGTGCGTGCAAGCGGATGAACCTTTACCTCCGCTGGATGGTCCGGCGCGAGTCGCCCGATCTCGGCTTGTGGACCTTCGTCGATCCGGCGAAGCTCATCATGCCGGTTGATACGCACATTCACCGGATTTCGACATTTCTCGGCCTCAACGATCGGAAGAGCGCGGACTGGAAGTCGGCACGCGCAATTACGGCGAAGCTCGCTGTCTTCAATCCCTCCGATCCTGTGCGTTACGACTTCGCGCTCTGCAGGCTTGGCATTCTCGACCTCTGCAGCCGGAAGCGCCGGAAGGAGAATTGCGACGTCTGCCTGCTTCGCGATGTGTGTCGTTTTCCGGTGGTGTAGAACGCAATAGTAGCGGCGGATTCCGATCCGCCGTCTCTCGTAATGGTGAAAGCAGTACGTTCTGGGGCCACCGCGCGGGATGAATGCTCCAACTGTCGTACCGCTCTACTCCCTCGGATACGGGACATCGGAATGTCCCGCTACTTGCCTACTCGTATCGCAGCGCTTCGATGGGATCGAGCTTTGCGGCTTTGTAGGCCGGATAAATCCCGAAGAACATGCCGATCGAGATCGAGACCAGCAGGCCTACGACGACTGACCAGATCGGTGTGCTCGTGGCCAGAGGGCTCGTCTTCCCGACGACTTCTGCAATCGCATACCCGAGGAGCACACCGAGGATTCCGCCGATGGCGGATAGAGTCATCGCTTCGGTGAGGAACTGCACGACGATATCGCGTTTGACGGCCCCTAAGGCTTTGCGGATTCCGATCTCGCGCGTCCGCTCGGTCACTGAGACGAGCATGATATTCATCACGCCGACTCCGCCGACGAGCAGCGCGATGGAAGAGATGAAGATCATCGCGAGGGTGATCCCTCCGGTGATCTTCTTGAAGTTTCCGATCAGCGCGTCGGGTGTCATGATGCCGAAGTCGTTCGGCTTATTGAACGGAACTTTCCGTCGCGCTCTGAGGACTGAGGTTCCTTCTTCAGTGATCCGATCCACCCACTCCGGCCGGCGAGGTACCGTCGCGATATTCACGCCTCGCTCGCGTTTGACCCACGGAAAGTGAGAGTCGAACGTATTCAGCGGCAGGTAGACGTGTGAATCGGTCGACTCGAAGAACGTCGTTCCCTGCGCTTCCATCACGCCGATCACCGTGTAGCGTCTGCCTCCGATGTTGACGCGCTTCCCGAGCGGGTCGGTGTGGGGAAACAGCGCATCCGCGACGGCGTGGCCTATGACAGCGACTGCCGCGCCGTGGCGATGGTCGGTATCGTTGATGAAGCGTCCCTCGCTGACGGCTTTGTTGTTCGCAGCCGGATACTCGCCCGTAACGCCGGCGAGTGTGTCGGGAGTCGCCAGGTTGCCTTCATACTTTACGTCCGGTGAACCTCCCATTCCCCCGCCGCCTCCGGCGAACCAGTAGCGCTCCGGCGAGACGGCGAGCATCGCCGGCACTAGTTCCTTCAGAGCCATCGCATCTTCATACGTGAGCTCTTTGCGCAGCCGCTGCTCTTCGTCGCGATTTCCGCCAGGCCCGAACCTCGGCTCGAACTTCTGAAACTGCACGAGCGTCGATCCAAACGACTCGAAGTTCGCGATGACATTGTTGTTGAACCCTTCGATGATCGAGACCATCGCGATGACGGTCGTGACGCCGATGATGATGCCGAGGATCGTCAGCGCGGAGCGGAGCTTGTGTCCGAACAGCGCTCCGGTGGCGAAGCTGATGTTCTCCCGAAGCCCGCGAGCCCACAGGAAAACGAAGTCTCTGAAATTGGCGCGCTCATTCATAGCGAAGAGCCTCGATCGGCGGCAGCTTCGCGGCCTTTCGGGCCGGGAAGAATCCCGCCCCGACGCCGGTGAAGATGGCAATTCCGAGTGCAGTCACGATCAGGCTTGGCGTGATCTGTGTGGGGAGCGGAAACGCGGTCGAGATGCCTTTACTGATCATCACCCCGAGGAGCACGCCGATCACTCCGCCGATGAGCGCAAGCATCACCGCCTCGGTCAGAAACTGCATCTGGATGTCCCGTCGTCGTGCGCCAAGCGCTCGACGGATTCCGATCTCACGAGTTCGTTCGATCACGGAGACCAGCATGATGTTCGTAATCACGATGCCGCCCACCAGAAGCGAGATTCCGGAGATGAAGACCATCAGCGCGAACGCGCCGGCTGAGATGTTCCTCCACACTTTCTGAAGCGCTTCTGCAGTCACGATCGAGAATGGGTCTTCGGCACGGAAAGGCGTATGACGGCGGTTCCGCAGGATCACCCGAACTTCATCCTGGCTGTCGGAGAGCGTTGCCATGCCGCCGGAGGGACGAATGAATACGTCGAGAGAGCGACGGGAACCGAAAGCCTTGCGAAAGGTCGAGAGCGGCATGTAAAGCTGGTTGTCCTGGCTCTGGCCCAGCACCGATCCTTGTTTGCGAAGCAGGCCGATGACGCGGCGCGGTTTCCCGCCGACCGACATCGTCCGTCCGATCGGGTCGAGTCGGGGGAAGAGCTCATCCCGGACATCTGAGCCGATGACGATGACCGGTGCCGAATGATGCTCCTCGGTCGGTGTGTAGAATCTGCCCGCCTCGATGTCGAGATTGTTGATCTCCGCCATGTTGGAGCTTGCGCCGAGAATCTGCACGCCTGCCAGTCTCTTGTTGCCGTACTTCACCGGCATGCGTGTCGACGAACTGGTTCCGATCATGCCGCAGGATGTGCAGCGGCTTTCGATCGCACGGACGTCGTCGACGTCGATCCGCTTGCGCCGGACCGCCTCGAGAAATTGTTCGCGGCTCGTGATGATCCCGAACTGCGTCACGATGTAGACATCGGGGTTCAGCTGGAAGACCTGCTCCGAGACGTAGCGGTTGAGCCCCGAGATGACAGAGACCACGGCCACCACAGTCATGACGCCGATGATCACTCCGAGGAGAGTCAGGAAGCTGCGCAGCTTGTGAGTGCGTAGCGCCTGGGCGGCGATTCGAATGACTTCAGGAGTGTTCATGGTTGGATGTGGTTGGTAGAATTAAGCGACCGAGTGTCATCCCGAGCGTCGAGCGAGGGATCTGGGAGGGGGCCTTTGACAGGAGCCACCGCCCAGATCCCTCGCTCGAC
>JBGSYJ010000091.1:0-7280 GCA_041750915.1 Thermoanaerobaculia bacterium
GTTCTTCGACAACGAGTGCGCGAATGTAACGTTGGCCACCCGCCCCTCATCCTGCAAACGCGATCCGAAGATCGGGCGTGGTCCCTGATAGCTGATCCCGTCGTGATCGAAGACCACTTCAGCGTCATACGACAGTCCGCCGGCGCCGGTTGACGCGGGACGGTTGTAGAGCACCGAGACGATGCGCCCGCCCGGATCGAGGTGCAGGTCCTGGCGGGCGGCCACGATCTGCAGCGGCTGCGGATCGACGGCAGTTGCGGTCGCAGTCGCAACACCGCCGCCACTTTCCGCGGTGAGCTGCAGCAGCTCGCCTCCGCGTGTCAGCGTCAGCTCGTAGGTCTCGCCAGCTGTCGCAGTGACCTCGAGATGCGCGCGAAACAGCGTGCCGTCCGTCCCGCCCGGATAGATCACATCGAGCAACAACGGACCGCCGATCGTCGCCGCCACGCGCAGCACGACATCCTCGGTCCAGCTTCCGACGAGTGCGAGCTCTCCCCGACGCGCGCTATCTTCATCGACAAAGCCTGAGAGGTCGGCGAACGGCAATTGCCTGACCCATCCGCCTGCCGCTTCGTTCGGTACATCGAGCAGGCGATTGCTTGTGACACCCCGCAGCGAGAGCGCGTAGGGTCGAACCTCAGCCGAGGCAGGACCGTGCAACGCGGCAGCGATGAATGGGGTGCGGTGTGCCGAGTTCGCGGCGAAGCGCGTGAAGAAATTCTCGACGGAGGCACCGTTTGCGAGACCGGCGGCGATGAACTGCTCGAGCAGCGCGGCACCGGCGCGGCGTCCGCTGGCTTCTTCACGCCGCAACTGGTCGAACTCGCGAAGCTCCGTTCCGTTGCCGAGGAAGTCGAGTGCCAGCCCCCCGTACGCGTCGAGTGGATCTTCGGAGATGAATAGCCGCTGCCCCGCGAGGGCAACATCCTGACCGCGGCGGAAGACGTCGGCACGCGTGACACGAGGAAACTTCGCAGTCGTCTGGTTGAGCGGCGCCGTTGCCGCGCTCCAGGCGAGACCGAGCATCTCGAGCTTCGCAGAGACGAGGGTGTCGTCGAGAAAGCCTGCATAGAATGGAAGGACGAGCGTTGCCGGAGAGAGCGGAACCCCGGTGGCGCTCACGCCCATGTGCAGCGCAACCGCCGCGGAGATCCCGCTTCCGTCAACCGACCCGGCAGTTGCAAAAACGTTCCCGGTCGTTCCGGCGCGCAGTCTGTACTCGATGGTTCGCATTCCGCCGGACGGAATCGTCAGCTCGTGAGACGGCGACACGCCGTCGACGAGGCAGACATTCGCTGAGGGAGAGGTCGCGCACGAAGGAACACCCGAGGTCACGTTGATTGTCTGCGCGACAGGAGTCAGGTTCGTGATGAATGAAAATGTCGAGTACTCGATTCCGCTCCTGACAGTCGCAGGATGCGAGAAAGAGATATTGAATCTCGGATCGTGGACCTGAACTGCCGCGCGCGCGATGCCGCGAAGCGGAATGTCCGCCTGACCGGGCGAACGGAGCGTCGCAGTGATCTCGATCTCGATGGCGTGCGTTCCTGCGCGCAGACCCTCGAGCGTCCATTCCGCGTCACCCTGGCGTTGCGGATCGAGAACCGGCGAACCGCTCTCCGAATCTAGAATCGTCAGCGGCCGTCCGGAGCTCGACGCGGGGTTCGAGCTGGCGATCCGGAGATCGGCCGGCGTCCTGAGAGTTGCTTCGAGATTGTGCAGCCGCACACCGCTGCCTGCAGGTGCGCTGTTCGTCAGGAGCAACTCCACCGAGAAGAATTGATGCAGGACCGCGAATTCATTCGGGATCACGATCGCTGCGGGAATCGAGCGGATGGGGCGCGCAGTCCCGGGCGGTTCGCCCGCCGACGTGGGAATCGGCGGCCCCGCCTCGTACAGCTCGACTGCGATCACGCGCGGCGGCGTCCACCTCGGAGGCGATGGAACATTCAGCGGCGGGAGGATGAATGGCGTCTCACGCACCACAGCAAACGGCTCACGGTTGTTCAGATCAACGATGACGGGAAAGGGGATCTCCACCAGCTGGCCGTCGACGAGAAACGAGAACGTGTATTCGTAGACTTCGTAGTTGTCGCCATCGAGCACGATGCCCCGCGCGCGTATTTCTTCGAGCGTGAGTTGGCGAATACGGACGCTCGTGCCGAGGACGTTCGTGACGGCGATTGTTGCGAATGCCGGAGTTGCGGTCTGTAGAAACTCGTTGCCTCGCATCATCCGTATGTTCTGGAGGAAGTAGAGCCCTTCGGTGGGCAGCGGCGGCACCTGGAACGCGTGACCAGGGAGTGTCTGCAACTGAATCGGATTCGTGAGCGACGGTCCGCTGAGGTCCCCGACCGCGACAATGCCTTCGAGAAGCGGCGCTTCGTCGTTGCGCTTTCCGGCGAACTCGGTCTGGATCGAAACAGGAATGTCGATCCCGGTCGTCACCGCGGTGTCGATGATACGGAGCGAAACGCCCTGGATCTCGAGGTCCGCCGCGGCGATGCTTTTCGCACGCGCAGTGCCGGAACAGAGCAGCAGCCACGCGACCAGGATGGCCGTCGTGAGGAATCCGAAGGGTTGGACTCTACGCGCTGTCGAGTCCATCGGGTGGCGGGATCATGGCTGCACCGATCCGGGGATCGAAAGTGAGTCGAGCTCCCGCAGCATTCGCGCACGCGCCGATTGCACATCATCGACACGACGGAATCCCGCGGGTATGGCCACCAGGTCCGATGGAGCCAGCTCACTCCCGACACGTACCACCCGATTGCTGAATACCAACGATTCGCCGCCTGATCCGTACGTCGTCCGCTGCTCGACCGGCAGCGGATAACGAACGGTTTCGCCTGTTGCTTTTGATTGAATCTGTACGGGTGAAGCTTCGAGGGCCGCCTCGATCACGTCGAGCGCTGGACTCGAAGGGTTCGGATACGACGAACCGAGGATCGCTTCGATGCCGCGTTTCGAAAGATGCACCTGCCGGTCGAGCGCGAGCTCGATGCGGGTGATCTCGCCGCCACCCTCCCGGGTTGCAACGAAGCGATCCGTTGAGCGGCCGCCCGTCAGAGCGCCGGGCGCCACCGGCTCGACACGCCAGGGCTTGCTGGCTTTCGAGGATTCGCCTGCACCCTGATGTGCGGAAGCCACGGCTTCGAACGAGGTGATGCTGAACGTTCCGCGCGAGCGGTCGATCGAGGTGATCTCGCCGCGCTCATAGTCGACGATCGCTGTGCGAGGGCCTTCGACTGCGGCGATGCGGTTGCCGTGACAGTACTCGTCGACGGTGACCGTCGCTCCTGAGATCGGATCGGTGATCTCGCGAGTGATGTGAAGCGGCTCGGGGAACAACACCTCCACGGCAATCGCGGGAGTTGCGACGAGGATCGTCAGGACGCAGCTCACGCAAACCGTCGACAAAAGACGGCGACTCGAAGTCGCGTCCGTGAGCCTCGCACGCATGGCGTATACCTATAGGAGTGTTTGTGGAAGGCAAAACCCTACCCCTACCCACGAAAAAAGACAACATCGATAGATATTGTGAGAAACGAAGAAAGCGGGAAGCGCCTGCTGAAGCTGCGACCCCGGGAGCACCGAAGTAGAGGGACATTCCGATGTCCCTCATTCCAGGGAGTGAGGAGGTACGACATCTGGAGCATTCATCCCGGGCCGTCGCCCCAGAACGCGCGAGCTCAGACGATCCGGGGAACGGCGGATCGGAATCCGCCGCTACTTGCTGCGCGAAGGGGCGCAAGCAGAAACTGAGGGTCAGGTTTGAGATTTCTGTTTGCGGCGAATGCGAAAGTAGATTTTCCAGACTTGGCCCCTACCGTCCTGAAGCTGTGAGGAAAGATGGGGTCGAAATCATCCGCTGAAGCTGCGACCCCCGGACCGGGGTTACGACCCCCGGACCGGGGTTACTTTGATTATTCTGCGCGCAGTGCGTCGACCGGTTCCATGCGTGCAGCGTGACGTGCCGGCAACACTCCCGCGACCAGACCGACCGTCACTGC
Organism: Thermoanaerobaculia bacterium; assembly: GCA_041750915.1. Lineage (GTDB taxonomy): Bacteria > Acidobacteriota > Thermoanaerobaculia > Gp7-AA8 > Gp7-AA8 > JBGSYJ01. The sequence continues at coordinate 4,014 of JBGSYJ010000091.1, forward strand.
CATCCCTTCGGCGAGAACGGCGAACCACCACGGCGTGCTGACCGGCAGCGCGGGGACGACGATCGTCAGTAGTTGCGCCAGCGCGACGCCGAGGACCAACCCGGCAGCACCACCGATGGCCGCCAGCATGGCCGCTTCTCCAAGAAAGATCCGGAGGATCTGACCCTGACCGGCACCGAGCGCGCGAAGCAGGCCGATCTCGGAGGTTCGCTCCGACACGGCGATGGTCATGATCGTCAGGATCCCGACGCCACCGACGAGCAGAGAAATGCTCCCGAGCGCACCAACGGCGAACGTGAGAACACCGAGCACTGATCCGAGGACGCGGACCATCTCGTCCTGCGTCACGAATGTGACGTCGTCGCGTCCGTGTCGCATTGTCAGAATGCGGCGGATGCCCTCCACCACTTTGTCCTGTGGCACGTCCGGATCATGCGTGACGTGGAAACCGGTGATTCCTTCGCGATTGAACAGCTCGAGCGCTCGCGCAGTGGGGATGCTCACCGAATCATTGATGTCGATCCCCAGCACGCGGTCCACAGGCTCCGTGACACCGATCACCAGAAAGCGCGATCCGCCGATATTGATCCGCTTGCCGATCGGGTTCTCATCGCCGAACAGTTCCCTTTTCGCCGTCGTGCCCAGGACCGCCAGGGGCCGTGGCGCATTCGGATCGTCATACGGAAGAAAGGAGCCCGCCGCCATCTTGAAGTCCCAGATCTTGGCCCACTCAGGGCCAAAACCGTAGACGATCACTCGACGGCGGCGACCGCCGTACCGGACCTCGGCGCTCCCATCCGTGGTCGGATTGGTGACCAGGACATGCGGTGCGCGGCGTGCCGCGATGGCATCATCGATGGTCAGGGGCCGGACCGTCCCGAAGATCCCGATGGTGGCGCCGGCCGTCTGCACGCGGCCCGGAAGGACGACGATGAGATTCGAACCGAATCTCGTGAACTGGAACATCACGAAATCGTGAACGCCCTGACCGATCGACGTCAGAAGAATGACCGCCGCGACACCGACGGCAATGCCGAGGATCGCCAGCCCTGTGCGCAACCGGTGGGCGCGGAGTGTGCCGGTCGTCAATCGGATGTAGTCGGCGCTTCTCATCATCAACGCTGCGCCAGCGCCTGCGCCGGATCGAGCGCCGCTGCTCGCCGCGCCGGCAGCACGCTGAAGACGATCCCGGTCACGATGGCGAGCATCAGCGCGCCGGTCACAGCCCACACGGGTGCGTACGCAGGAATGGCCGGATAGAGACGGCGGACGACAAAGCTTCCAGCCTGGCCGATCGTCGATCCGGCAATGGCGCCGACGGTTGAGAGAAGCGCCGCCTCTGCAAAAAAGAGGACTCGGATCTGGCGCGGTGAGGCACCGAGGGCTTTGAGCAGTCCGATCTCACCCGTCCGCTGAGCGACCGCGATCAGCATCACATTCATGATCAGAATGCCTGCGACCACCATGCTGATGGATGCGATTCCCCCGAGTGCAAAGGTCAGCGCGGTGAGGATCTTGTCGAATGCGGAGGAAAGCGCATCCTCCGTGACCACGGTAACGTCTTCCTCGCCGTGTCTTTCGGTGATCAACCGCTTGATCCCGTCTTTCACGGCCGCCACATCCTCGCGGGAGCGCGTTCTCACGGCGATGCGCAGCAGCGAGGAGAGATTGAAGAGCACCTGCCCGGAGGCGACGGGGATGATCACCATGTCATCCATGTTGAGACCGGCAAGCTCGCCCTTCGGTGCCAGGACGCCGATCACGCGGAAGCGACGGTCGCTGAGCCGAACGTACTGACCGAGCGGCGAGTCCCCTCCGAACAACTCGCGTCCCACCTTCGATCCGAGAACACAGATCGGTGTGGCGTTGCGAGGATCCTGCGGCGGAAGAAAGCGGCCGGAAGCCATGGAGAGACCCCAGAGGTGCTGCAGCTCACTCGACGACCCCGCGATCGGCACGTCCCGACGCCGGCCCCGGGCCGAGACTTCGCCTTCCATCAGATTCAAAGGCGTCACCTGTTCGACTCCGCGGAGGCGCTGCAGCGCCATCGCGTCATCGATCGTGAGATCGCGAGCGGTACGACCCGAGGCGAGGGCGGCGCTGCCACCCATCGTCTCGGCACGTCCCGGAAGAATGATGATCAGATTCGTCCCGAGTGATTCGAACTCCTGCCGTACATAGCGGCGTGCGCCTTCGCCGAGAGAGGTCAGGACGACCACCGCGGCGACACCGATGGATGTGGCGAGAACCATGAGCAACGAACGCGTTCTCGCGCCCTCGAGCGCGTGCCACGCGAAGCGGGCGATGTCTCGCGTCCGCATGATCATGCTTCCACACGTCCGTCGAGGGTACAGATGTGCCTGCGGGCGCGACTGCCAAGAGCGGCGTCGTGCGTGATGAGGACGAGCGTCATGCCGCGGCTGTTCAACTCTTCGAGAAGGTGGAGTACCTCCTGACCAGTGGTCTGATCGAGATTGCCGGTCGGCTCGTCGGCGAGGATCGCCGCAGGGTCCATGATCATGGCGCGAGCGATGGCCACGCGTTGGCGCTCGCCACCGGAGAGCTGGTCCGGACGGTGCCGCGCACGTTTGCTCATGCCGAACTCGTCGAGTAGCCGCGTCACCTTTTCGCGGCGCTCATCGGGGTGAGCTCCCGAGAGAACGAGCGGCAGCTCCACGTTCTCGGCGGCGGTCATCCGCGGTACGAGGTGGAAGAACTGAAAGACGAAACCAATCTTCTCGCGTCGGATCTGCGACTGCTCCTCGTCGGTCAGTGCCGTGACGTCGAGTCCGTCGAGCTCGTACGTGCCTGTTGTGGGACGGTCGAGGAGCCCGAGGATGTTCAACATCGTCGACTTCCCGGAGCCGGATGGGCCCATGATGGAAATATACTCGCCGCGCTCGATGTGAAGATTGACATCGCGCAGCGCGTGCACGCTCTCCTCGCCTAGCAGGAATGTGCGCGAGACATTCTTCAGCGTGATCATTTCTCGAGTACTACGCGTGCTCCGGTGACGAGGCCTTTGCGCTCCACGGAGAGGACGATCGTGTCGCCCGGCTGCACACCCGAAAGCACCTCCGAGAACTGCCAGTTGGTGAGACCAATCTTCAGCGTGCGCTCCTCGATCATGTCGTTCCTGATGACGAGCACCCGGTTCCCTTCGAGCAGTGCCTGGGTCGGCACGCGAATCACGCCCTCAGCGACACTCAGCACGACCTCGGCGTCGGCGCTGTAGCCGACCAGCAACGTCTTCACATCCTCGGGGTT
>JBGSYJ010000092.1:0-5557 GCA_041750915.1 Thermoanaerobaculia bacterium
TCGCACGCGCGAGCGCTTCGCCTGGTCGCTTCATCTGGCGACCGCGCTCCTCGCCGTCGGGATCACGGCCGGCGTGATTGCGTGGCGGCGCGAGGCGCCCACGGTCGTGCAGACCTCGATCGTTGCCCCGGCCGGCGCCCAATTTAATTTCGTCCTGGGCCCGATGGCGCTCGCGCCAGATGGGTCTCGCGTCGCGTTCCTCGCCCAGCAGGAAGGCGAGCGGATGCTCTGGGTTCGTCCTCTGAACGGATCCTCCGCGCAACCACTCGCCGGAACAACCGGTGCCTCGCATCCCTTCTGGTCTCCCGACAGCCGCTACATCGGCTTTTTTGCCGACGGGAAACTGAGGAAGATCGACGCCAACGGCGGACCGGCGCAAACCATCGCCGATGCTCCCGACGGGCGCGGCGGCTCGTGGTCATCGGGAGGAATGATCGTCTTCGCACCTGAAGTCTACTCAGGCCTTCAGGTGGTCTCTGATGCAGGAGGGGTCTCCACGCCGCTCACGAAGCTCGAGAAGGACGTTCGGAGTCACCGGCTGCCCTGGTTCCTGCCCGATGGAAAACACTTTGTCTATCTGGTGGTTGCCTCCGGCGGCACGCAGCAGTCGCACGTGATCCGCCTTGCCTCGGCTGACGGCAGCGTTTCGCGCGATCTCACGGAAGCGAACAGCGGGGCGATTTTTGCGAATGGCCATCTTCTCTATCTTCGTGACGAATCTCTCGTCGCTCAGAGTTTCAATCCGAAGAACTTCGCACTTGGCCGCGATCTGACGCCGATCGCCGAGGGGGTCACCGGACACGGACACTTTCACGGGACCTTTTCTGCGAACGACCGGGGGATGCTCATTTATGAAACGGGCAGCGATGCCGGGCGTTCGCAACTGGCGTTTCTCGATGGGCAGGGGAAGCAGGTGCAGACGGTCGGCAAAGACGCCGATTACACAAATCCCGTTCTATCGAACGACGGGACACGCATCGCGGTAGCGATCGAGACCGCCGGCGGCTCCGACATCTGGGTGATCGATATCAGCCGCGGCACGTCGACGCGCCTGACCTTCGAACCCGGCGATGAGTTCCTTCCGCTCTGGTCTCCCGATGACGAACACATCATCTACACGTCGAACGCGAAGAGTCCCGGTGACATCATGATCAAGCGCAGCTCGGGCGGCGGCAGCGCGGAAGTCCTTTACGAGTCGCCATCCTTCAGCCTCGCGACTGACTGGTCGGCCGACGGACGAACGATCGCCATGCAGGAATCGAACACCGAGGCGCGGGCGGGCTGGGATCTCTGGCTGATCACGATGCCGGAGAAGAAGGCGGAGCTGTTCCTCCGGACGCCATTTCAAGAGGCAGTGCCGAAAATCTCACCCGACTCACGCTGGGTTTCTTACAGCTCGAACGAGTCGGGAAGGGATGAAGTCTACGTTCAGGCGCTCTCCGGCGGCGGCGGCAAGTGGCAGGTCTCCACTGAAGGAGGAGAGAAAGGCCGATGGAGCCGCGACGGGCAGCAGCTTTTCTATGAAGCGGGCGGTCGCCTGATGGTCGTCGACGTCAGCACTGCCGGCGGGAGGTTTCAGGCGAGCGTTCCGCGAGAGCAGTTCTCCTCGAAGAGTTTCAGACAGCTGCCCGGCTGGCAGTTCGACGTCACGGGAGATGGGCAGCGTTTCCTGGCAAACGTCCTCACCGAGGATGCGCATATCGAACCGCTCACGCTGGTGCAGAACTGGCCCCAGCGGCTGAAGCGCAACGAACGCTGAGCGGAGTCGTTTGGATCCGAGGCGGTTATCGGAATGCCTCGAGAAAACGCTGTTAATCGATCGTTGCCATCCAGATGTCGCCTTCGCCGCGCGCTGCATTGAAGAAGATCATTTTTCCGTCGGCGGTCACCGAGGCATTGAACGCACCGTAACCGGCGGGGCGAAAGACCTCCTTCATTTCTTTGGTGACCCGATCGACGGCGACGAGCCCCCCTCGGTTCGAGATGATGAGGGTGCGACTGTCGGGCATCCACGATTCCACGCCGACGAATCCTCCAAGGTCTGATACTTGCGAGTACTTTTTCTCTTCGAGAGAGTAGATCCACATCCCGGGGGTTGTCTCCCCATCACGCCACGCGACGCCTGAAAGCCAGTTTCCGTCGGGCGACCACGCCCTGGATTCGAATGAGAGTCCCGCTTCGATCGGGGGCAGCGTCTCGGACACCCCGGTGGGCAGGGCGCCTCCCAGGTCGAACACGTATGTACCCTTTGAGTTGCTGGCGAGAAGTCGCGCTCCGTCCGGTGACCACAACGGAGAAGAGACTGGATCTCCCGTCGTCCTGGTCATCTGCTGGAGGTTGCTCCCCTGCGCATCGATCGACCAGAGCTCGTACCGCCCGTTGCGATCCGTGTAGAAGACGATCCGTTTCCCGTCTGGCGACCACTTCGGCCCGCGATCCTTGGGCGCGTCATCCGTGATCTTGCGGAGATCCGTGCCGTCGGACTTCACAATGTAGAGATCTTCCTGCCCCGTCATATTCCGCATCACGACGAGCGATCCGTCCGGCGAGACTTCAGGATCCCAGAAGAGCGTCGAGCCGCTCGTGACCGGGACATCAGCCCCATCTACCGTCATCGAAGAAGGGTCGATCGCGATACGGTGCACATTGAGCTGGTTGTTGGAGGCGGAATACGCGATCTGACCTCCCGTTTGCGCGATGGTCAGCTCGTCACTCGAGGCGGAGGGAGTCGTGAGAGCCTGCAGCGGGCCGGTCACCTCCCCGGTGCCTTCATCGATCGGCGCCCGCCACAGATTCATGCTGCCGCCTCGATCGCTGGCGAAGTAGAGGAACTTCCCATCCGGTGCCCACGCCGGACTCCAGTCGAGCTGCGGATCGTTCGTGACGGGCACAGCCTCTCCTCCGTCCGCGGGGATGGTGAGAATATCGCGTTGCCCTGTGCCGGGATCAGGCAGTCCCCAGAAGGCGATCCGATGCCCGCTAGGCGACCAGCGCGGCATCACCGCGTCGCCGTCGTAGATTTTCTGCTTCTCGCCGGTCTGCACCTCGACGACCCACAGCTCAGAGATCGTGTTGCGGCCAAACGGATTGTTTCCATTCTCGGTCGCAACGACGATTCTTCTGCCGTCAGGCGACCAGGAAGGGCTGTACCCGAAGTCGGCGATTCTCCGGACGGACTCACCGGTCGCTCCCATCACGTAGATGCCGCCGCCCGCGCGCTCGGAGCGAAATGCGATCGACTGGCCGTCTGGTGAGAACGCCGGCTGGCTTTCATTGGGAGAGCCGCCCCTTGTCAGGTTGATCGGATTTCTCCCGCCGACGCGAATGAGAAAGATGTCGTTTCCGGAGGTGGGCGAAGCCTTTGCCACATAGGCAAGATTCTGCCCATCGGGTGAAAGCGCGGGCTGGCTTTCCGGCCCGCCGAAATCGGTGAGCTGCGTGAAGGTGGCATTGACAGACTGCGATTCTTCCAAAGCCTGCCGCCGGAGCAGAAGAACGCTGAGAACGGCGACCGCGGCGAGCACGACGACGGCGACTGCAATGATCGGCCAGCTCTTTCGCGGTGCGATCGCGCTGACCGACCCCGATCCGGAGCTCGACCGCGACGAAGCGCTCGTCGATAGCTCGTCGAACTCCTCGACCATGTCGAACAGATCCAGCGACAGGTCCCTCATCGACTGGTAGCGCTTCTCGGGATCCTTGGCGAGGCATCGCCGGATCATCTTCCGCAGTTCAGCGGGCGCTTCGGGATTCAGTTCGGCAACCGGTACGGGCGCCGCGTTGATGATCTGATGCATCGTCTCGATCTGCGAATCGGCGTCGAATGCGCGCTGACGCGTGGTCGCCTCATACAGAATGCAGCCGAACGAGAAGACGTCCGAGCGTGCATCGACAACTCGTCCCTGCACCTGCTCGGGTGACATGTATCCAACCGTTCCCATCACGGCACCTTCGTGCGTGTTCCGCACGGCGGTCGCCATCGACGCTCCCCCGTCGACCGGCGTCTTCCCTTCTGTCAGCTTCGCGAGTCCGAAGTCGAGAATCTTCGCGAAGCCGTCGTTGCTGATCATCACGTTCTCAGGCTTCAGATCGCGATGGACGATTCCCGCTCCATGCGCCTTCGCCATTCCTTCGGCGACCTGCGCGAGCCAGCGGACGAGCTCTTTGAGCGGCGCCTTCTCGCCGTGGATCTTGTCGCGGAGTGACAGGCCGCGCACGAGCTCCATCGCGATGTAGTGGACCGGCTTTCCCGTCGATGACTCTGTCGAGTCCTTCTGATCCGGAACCGCATGACCGATGTCGTAGATCGTGACGATGTGCGGGTGATTGAGCCCCGAAGCCGACTTCGCCTCGAGAACGAAGCGCCGCACGCGCTCCTCGTTCTGAACGAACTCCGGCGGAAGCACCTTCAGTGCAACCGCGCGGTCGAGCCGCTCATCGAGCGCCTCGTACACCTCTCCCATTCCGCCGGCACCGAGGGCAGAAAGAATCCGGTAATGCGCAAGCGACACACCGCGATCGAGAGAGGATGTCATCAGTGAAGGGCTGAGTAGAGATCATAACCTTATCAGCAGCGGAGCGTGTCTGAACCTTCCTCGGTGCGCTAACGCCAGCATTCAGGGGATGGTCCATGTGGCAGGGCCCTCCGAGGCCCTGCCTTGTCGGGCAGTGAAGATGTACGACACATGGAGTCTGCACCATCCCGTTGATGACCCCAGGTGTCGTACATCTTTACCTTCCGGAAGCGGCAGGGCCTCGGAGGGCCCTGCCACATGTCTTCGCTGCCATCACAAACTCGGGTCTGAAAAACCGTCACTCGACCGTAGCCATCCAGATGTCGCTCTCCGGGCGTACCGCTGTGAAAAAGATCATTGAGCCGTCTGCTGTCACGGTGGGGAAAGCGACCCCGTAACGCTCCGATTCAAAAATCTCTGTCGTCGCGAGTGTGACGCGATCGATCGCGAAGAGTCTGTTTCGGTCTGCGATCACCAGCTGACGACTGTCCGGCATCCAGCTTACAGATCCCGCGTCAGTTGCCAGGCTGGAGAGTTTCGAGTACTTCTTCTCCGCGAAGGAGTACACAAAGATCCCCTCGCGGATCGACAACCCATCGCGGAAACCGCGTCCAGCCAGCCAGTTTCCGTCGGCCGACCAGCTGGTCCCCAGGAACGTCACTCCTTCTTCGATCGGCGGCAGTTTCTCGGTTGTGGTTACGGGCAATGTCCCGGTGAGGCTCACGAGCTGGGTGCCCTCTTCGTTGGTTGTCAGAATTCGCTGTCCGTCCGGTGACCAACCCGAAGACCAGAGAATGGGACCGGTCGTCTTCGTAACCTGCTGCAGGTTGCTTCCTTCTGCATCGATCGTCCAGATCTCATACCGACCGCCGCGTGCCGAGTAGAACGCGATCCGTTTTCCATCGGGAGACCACATAGGTCCCCGATCCTTGTCCGCATCGTCGGTGAGCTTGCGGAGATCGCTGCCGTCGGACTTCACGAGATAGAGGTCTTCCTGCCCCGAAAAACTTCGCATGGCCACGGTCGATCCGTCGGGGGAGATG
>JBGSYJ010000093.1:0-29910 GCA_041750915.1 Thermoanaerobaculia bacterium
CGCAGGGTCCAGGCCTCGCGCGTCGAGGAAGAGCTCGAGCGATTCGAAAAGGACCTGACGGTCGCATCAGAAGAACGCTCGCTGTATGAAGAAGAGAAGGTCCAGCTGCTCAGCCGCAGAGCCGAAGCTCTCGAAGAGCTCGGAACGCTGCAGCAAACCGAAACCGAGACACACGAAGCAATCCGCACTTCCGAAGATGCGCTGCAGAGAGTGCGCGTGGAGTTCGAAACGATCACCGAGGTCGTGGCCGGAGCGCGCGTCGAACTGGAAACTGCAATTGGGCAGGTCAATGCGGCTCAGCGGGAGCACGAGAACCTCTCGCGCGTCGTGACGTCCATCCGTTCCCGCATCGCGCAGCTGCAGCTCGAGATTACGAGCCTCCTGACGCGTCAGTCCGAGACAGAGGCAGCAGTTCAGTCGGCACGTGAACGACTCGAGGAGACGCTCGACTCGCTGCGAACCTTCAGCGAGCGGCGGATCGAGATCGAGGCAGAGGTTGCCGATCTGGAACAGAACGTACAGGCGCTGGATGCAGCGGCAGTCGCCTCGCGCGAGAGCTGGAACGCTCTGCGCGACGAGCTGTTCCAGGCTGAACGCCGCAGGGATCGCTCGCAGTCGGCGTTCGATCTACTCCGCGAGCAGGTGCTGCTCGACCTTCATGCAAGCCTCGAAGCGCTCGGCGAAGTCGAGCCTCCTGCGGACGAAGAGACGCGGAACAAACTGGAAGGCGAGGTCGCGCGGCTCAGCGACCAGATCGACAAGATTGGACCGGTGAACGTGCTGGCGATCGAAGAGCATCGCGAGCTCGAGGAGCGCGAAATTTTTCTTCGCACCCAACGTGATGATCTCGTGCAGGCGATCGACTCGCTCCGGTCGACGATCCGGAAGATCAACATGACGTCGCGCGAGTTGTTCCGCGAGGCCTTCACTGCAGTGAATCAGTCGTTCGGCGAGATCTTCTCGGCGCTCTTCGGCGGAGGGCAGGCTGCGATGCAACTGCTCAACGAGGAGGACGTCCTCGAGAGCGGCATCGAGCTGATCGCGCAGCCGCCCGGCAAAAAAACCCAGTCGATCGCGCTGCTGTCGGGAGGCGAACGCGCGCTCACGGCGCTGGCGCTTCTGTTCGCAATCTTCCGCTACAAGCCGAGCCCTTTCTGCATCCTCGACGAAGTCGACGCACCGCTCGACGAAGTGAACAACGAGCGCTTCATCCGCCTCGTGCGCGACATGTCACGCGAGACACAGTTCATCATGATCACCCACTCGCGGAGAACGATGGAAGCGGCGGACGTGCTCTACGGCGTGACGATGGAAGAGGCGGGATGCTCGCGACTCGTATCGGTGTCATTCGCCGATCTCGAGGCGTGATCTGACGCAAGTAGCGGCGGATTCCGATCCGCCGCTTTCCGCTTCCTATGCCCTCGCGCGTTCTGGCGCCACGGCGCGGGGTGAATGCCCCACAACTCGTACGCTTTCACTCCGCTGGATGCGGGACATCGGAATGTCCCGCTACTTCGGTCGTACCTACGATCGCGCCCGCGAAGAACCAGGCGAAGGCCAGGCCGATCAGTGCGGCGGCGACGACGTCGGAGGGCCAGTGGCGGAAGACGATGACTCGCGACGCGGCGACTCCCGCGGCGAGGGCGAAGGCGCCGAGGCGGACGGGAATCGACGGCGATGCGAAGATCAGCACACCTGCCAGTGCGAATGCTCCCGCCGTGTGGCCGCTGGGAAATGAGCTCGATGTCGAATCGGTGAAGAAGAATGGGCCGTACCAGAGCTCCGGACGCGCGCGGCTCACCACGAGCTTGAGAATCTGTACGGCAACACCTGCTCCCAGACCTCCAGCCGCCATCGCGATTGCGTAACGCCACCAGCGCGGTTGTGAGAAGACGACTCCCGCGAGCGCGAAGAACGCGACGACCATTCCGGGATTCATCCCTCCCGCCAGACGGTTGAGGTGGCGGACGATCTGTCGAGGCCACCCTGTGCGGAGTCCCTCGCCCATGAGAATCAGCCAGCCGTCGACAAACAACCAGACCGCCGCGACCAGCGCGACTCCGGCAACGAGAAGCAACAACGCGAGAAGCGGCCTGATCTCGCCCATCATCCTCAGCGACTTCGCGACAGTCGACCTCAAATCCTCGCGGAGCTCTCGGAGCGATCTGCCGGGGTGCGATGACCTCGCCTGAACGAGCGCCAGCGCGTAGATTCCGGCGATCGCCCAGAAAACGACGTCCCACGAAGGAGCTTCCCTGCCGAGAAACGATTTGTCGTGCAGTGGCAGCTCGGCATTGACGGTCGCCTCGTTGAGCAGAACGACAGGCAACGGCCAGGTCACGGCCAGGAGCAGAAGCACTACGAATGCGTAAGACGCGAGCCGTCGCTTTCGCGCCAACGCAACGCTCTCGTCACCTGCGGCGGTAGACATCGAAGTCCTTTGCCTTGATCCGGACGCGGTCGACGCGAACGTACTCACCGAGACGCTCGCCGAGAAGATGTGCCCGGTCGCCCTGCACGACGACGAGGGAAGGAGGATGCTTCCAGGCTTCGCCGAGCTCATCTTCTCCCACGTGTCGCGAACCGATGAGAGTCTCCGGCATCTCCCTGCTCCAGAGATAGGGCGCCTTGAACAGAACGATTTTTTCTCCGCCGACCTCCTGACGCTCGAGTGTCCGCACGAGTGCCTCGGTCGATCCGAAATGGTTCGCCACCGGGATCAGCACGAACATGATGTACACCATCGGCGCGAGCGCAACGAGAGCGAGCGTAACGGAGGATCGTAGCAAAGGTTGGTCGCGCGGCTTCCACGTCGCGAGCATCCCTGCGAACGATGCCGCCACCATCAACCCAAACAGCCCCTGCACCCCCGGACTCGAGACCAACTTCAGCTCGGGTGTTTCAGGCCGAATGTGCGGAGCTGCTGCAAGCAGCGCGATGCCGAGGAGTCCGATCAGCGCCATCGTGACCAGGTTCCCCGCGAATGCGAATCTCGACCACCGTCCGCCTTCATACCTCACGATGAAGCCGGCGATGAGAATCGCGAGCGGCACGCAAGCCGGCAGCATGTAAACGTCGAGCTTGCCGCTGATGATCGAGAACGGGATCAGCACGGCGAGAAACCAGCTGACGCAGAAGCGGAGGCCGTCGTCCGTTATCCGATCTTCCGCCGAACCCGGTCGGAACAGGGCCAGGAGCGACGCCGCGATCATCGCGAACCAGGGAAAGAAAGTCGCTGGTGCATGAAGGATGTAAAACCATGGCGGCTCGCGGTGGGTCCACGAGCCGATTGCGCGGCCGGCATTCTGCTCGACGAGGATCTCACGCGCGTACGCCTCCCCGCCGCTCATGATCGCCGGCACGAGCCAGATCAGAGGGATCACGGCGGCGATGAGGAACGCAAGCCAGTAGCGTCCCTCGGGGAAACGTCCGCGACGGAACCGTTCGAAAAGAAGCAGAACCGCAACGATCACGAATGCCATCGGACCTTTGATGAGGACTGCGATTCCGGTGGCTGCCCCGGCCAGCAGGAGATCTCTTTGTGTCCCGCCCATCAGGAAACGGTGCAGCCAGAGAACCGCGAGCGAGATCATCAGGACGAACGAGACGTCCATCCGCGCCGTCTGTGCCAGGCCCCAGGCGAGGTAAAACGTCGCAGTGATGAACATGGCGAGGTCTCCGCAGCCCTCGCCGGCGAGCTCATCTCCCAGGCGGCGAACCACGAGCAGGAGTCCGAGGAAGGCCAGCTGCGAGGGAAGAACGAACGGCCAGATCGAATCCTCGAGTCCGAGGCGGGTCAGACCGTAGATGACCCAGAAATGGAGGGGCGGCTTGTGGCTGTAGGGCTCGCCGTTGAGGTGGGGAACGAGAAGATCGCCGGTCTGCCGCATTTCGCGGATCACCTGCCCGTAGCGAACCTCATCGCCGATGTATAGGTCGCGCTGCCAGGGAGATATGAAGATCGTCGCGGCAACGAGCGCCGTGAGGATCAGAAGTGCCGGGGAGCGGGCCATGCGGGCGCGATTATAGAGGGGAGCAGAAGCAATGCGGACCCCGTCGTGCTCTCCCTCTCCCCGCGAAGTCGGGGAGAGGGAGGCGCGCGGCACGGCGCAGAGTTCGAGAACTTGCGAGATCCTCGCGCGCCGGGAGAGGGGCGTTGGGAGCTTGCAACATCTCAGACCAATCGGCGACATTCGAATTGCTTGCACGGCCCCTCTCCCCTGCCCCTCTCCCCGTTCACACGGGGAGAGGGGAATGCGGCCTGCCACCCACTCTGCCCCTCCGATTTGACGTACCCACCGCTTCTCGCGGTGATAAAATCAGGGCGTCAAAAGGAGGGTCTTTGAATGGCGGAAAAGGGCATGGACATCCAGTCGCTTCTGAGCAGCCAGGACGAAGAGTTTCAGCGCCTCGCACAGGAACATCACAGTTACGAAGATCGCCTGTCCGAGCTCGCGCACAAACCGATGCTCACTCCCGACGAAGAACTGGAAGAAAAACAGCTCAAGAAGCGCAAGCTCTACCTGAAGGATGAGATGGCCGCCAGGATCCGTCACTACGCTGGCGGGCAACAGGCGCAGGCCTGAACTACGAAGGATGAAGGATAACGGATGAAGGCCACCCCCGGGCCGTTCGGGTGATGCGTCATTCCTCATCCCTTCATCCCTTCATCCTTCATCCTTCATCCTTCCGGAAGGAACCCCCTTTGCATATATGATCCCGTTGAACGGAGATCCCACCTAATTGGCCAGACGAATCCCCCTCGCACCCGAAGGATGGCTGTTCATCATCCCCGCGATTCTGCTTGCGGCAGCCGCGCTCCTCACGCAGTGGTACATCGCGGCGATCATCTTCGGAGCGATCGCCGCGTTCCTGCTGAACTTCTTCCGCGATCCTGAACGGCGCGGCTCTGACCGGCACTTCGATGTCCTCTCCCCTGCTGACGGCACCGTCGTGCAGGTCAAGGAAATCCCGGATGGCGAAGTCTGGCCCGGCCTGACCCGCCAGGTCAGCATCTTCATGTCGGTGTTCGACGTTCACGTCAACCGAGCGCCGATCACCGGAAAGATTCTTCACTACCGTTATGTACCAGGGAGCAAGATCGCTGCGTTCTCGGAGAAATCCTCCCTCGAGAACGAGCAGAATCTGATCGTCATCGAGGGTGAGCACGGCGTTGTGGCCTTCAAGCAGATCGCTGGACTGCTCGCGCGACGAATCGTCTTCGACAAGAAGGAAGGCGACTACGTCGTTCGTGGGGAGCGTATCGGGATGATCAAGTTCGGTTCACGCGTCGACCTCTTCCTGCCTCCCGAGGCGGTCATCAAGGTCGGTCTCAAAGACAAGCCGAAGGTGGGTCTGACCATCGTCGCCGAAGTTCCGGAGCGTCACACGTGATGGACGACGTACCGAAAAATCCCCGTAGAGGCATCTACATCATCCCGACTTCGCTGACGGTCCTGAACGTCTTCTTCGGGTTCATGGCGATCCTTCTCAGCATCCGGGCGTCACAGGCCGCGCTGATGGGAAACACCGATGACGCAAGTCTCCTGTTTAAACGGGCCTGCTGGGCGATTCTCATCGCCGCCGTCTTCGACACCTTCGACGGCCTTGTCGCCCGCGCCATGAAAGCGACATCGGAGTTCGGCAAGGAATACGATTCGCTAGCCGATGTCGTGACGTTCGGGGCGGCGCCGGCAATCCTGATCTACAACTGGGGACTGCATCTGTGGGGGCGTCTGGGAGCAGGAATCGCATTCCTCTTTCTGGTCGCCGGCTCCCTGCGGCTCGCTCGATTCAATATCAGCACGGCGAAAACCGACCACCGCTACTTCGTTGGGCTTCCCATCCCGGCGGGCGCGCTGACCATCGCGGCCATCATCAACTACGCTCCGACGCCCGTGGTAGACCGGCGATTCGCCGCGGTGATGCTCGTGGTCACGGCGCTGCTTGCCTTCGCGATGGTCTCGACAGTGCGATACAGAAGCCAGAAGTACACGAGTCTGCAGAGGGAGCGGTCGTTCACGTACGTCATTCTGCTCGCGGTTTTTCTCGTAGTCCTGCTTCGCTGGCCTGACGAGTTCCTCTTCGTTCTCGCACTTTCGTACGTCTCGTCAGGCCCTCTGGTGAAGCTCTGGACCATCGCGTTTCCGCCTCGAAACCCACCCGAGGTGTTCGAGGAAGACCGGTCACCGGAAATCGCGGCCGTGGGCCCTGCGGAGTGATCCTTCCCATGCCGATCAGTCCTACAGCCGGATACCGCCTTGCGATCGTCAACCCGCTCACGCTGACGGGCAATGAAGTGAAGTCTCTGCTTCGTGACCGCGGCATTCCGTACCAGAAGATCGCGCTCCTGAGCTCGCTGGATGAAGAGAAAGGGTCGCTCACGGATGTCGACGAGGAGCCGGCCGTCGTACAGGCGATCGGCGACGAGGAGCTGGAGGGACTCGACCTGGTGTTCTTCTGCGGAGATGGCGCGCTCAACCGGCAATGGATCGAGAAACGTGAAGATCACGGATTCATCGCCGTCGACCTCTCCCAGCCGCCGAGCGGAGTTGAGGGCATTCCGATCGTTGCGGGAGTGAACGACAACGTCATTCCGAATCGGACGTCAGCCGTGATCTCGCCGCATCCAATCGCAACGCCTCTTGCGATTCTGCTCAGCCGGCTGTCGGAAGTCGTCAACATCGAGCTCTGTGTGGCAACGGCAATCCAGCCCGCTTCGGAGCTCGGTCAGGCAGGGATCGACGAACTGATGCAGCAAACCGTCAGCGTGTTCAACGTCTCGTCCGTCCCGAAGACGGTCTTTCAGCGACAACTCGCATTCAATCTCTTCCCCGCGGGCGAAGCGGCGCGGGATGCCGAAGTCGTTCTCGCTCAGGTGAAGTCCATCACGGGGTTCGGCAGCCTGGCGCTGTCCATAGTCCAGGGCACGCTCT
Organism: Thermoanaerobaculia bacterium; assembly: GCA_041750915.1. Taxonomy (GTDB): domain Bacteria; phylum Acidobacteriota; class Thermoanaerobaculia; order Gp7-AA8; family Gp7-AA8; genus JBGSYJ01. Next base: position 6,936 of record JBGSYJ010000093.1, read on the forward strand.
TCCATGGGCACTCGTTCTCGGTGTTCCTGAAGGCTTCCGGAGGAACAGTCGAGTCGCTCCTGGGCGCACTGAGCGACCAGGAGGCGATCGATGTCGGCGTTCCGGAGGAGACGTTCAGTACAGTCGACTCAGCTGGACGCGACCAGCTGCTCGTGAGCGCAGTGCGCGAGGATCCGGAGGTCAAAGGGGGCTTCTGGATCTGGATGGTGTCGGACAATCTCCGCAGAGGTTCGTCGCTGAATGCCGTGCTCGTCGCGGAATCGGTACTCGGCCGGATCAAACCGATCCTCAACTAGCGCGCGCCTTCAGGTGAAGTGGTCGTAGATCAGCCAGAGCCCTGAGAAGACGCGGAGCAGGCGGAATCGCGAACGATACAGCCTGTGAAGATTGTTCGAGTCGGAGTAGTGAATCTCGTCGTGTAGAAGATTCACGAACATCTGATCGTACGTATTGGCGCGGTCGAGACTGTCTTTCACCTTCTGGAGGAGCGTTCCCTGAACGGGCCGCTGCGGCGTGAAGGCCGCAAGAAAGTTCGCCTCCTCAGCGATCTTCATGCGGAGCGCAGCTGACCGCATGTAGAGCAGCAGCAGCTCTTCGCTTTCCTGCCCACGATCGCGATTGTGAAACAGTTTGAGGTAAGCGCCTGCCTCCCACGGTTCAAGCCTCAGATCGACAGTCTCGGGGGCGTCGACCATGAGCTCTTCGCCCATGTGGGGATCGAGCGATTCGAGGGCTCCGTAGATCCGAAGGATGTAATCGTGAAGGAGCTTATCCTCACCGAACTTGCGCCGGATCGCGTCGGAGCGCTGAAGCTCGAGCATGTTCGATTCGGACATCTGCTCTGCAGGCGCAGGCATCACCGTGTCGATTTGCGCGAGGATGTTGTTCATGCTCGATCTGAGCTGTGCCACGAGGTTGTGCTTGACGTTGAAGTTCGCGCGTGACTCCTCGAACTCCTGTTTCAGCTGGCGGAACGTGGAGATCTCCTGCATGAGATTCGGGCTGCTCTCGCCGAAACCGCGGGCAATCGCCTCTTCGCTGTCGACCAGCCGCTGCGACTCCTGGATCAGGTACTGCTCCTCTTCGGAGTAGAAGCGCAGAAATCGGTTCTTGACCGTGACGTTGCAGTCGATGATCGCGATGAGGACGTCAGGATGGAAAAAGTAGTTTCCCATGCGCTGCTTGAGAGCACGCGCGTCGTCGAGGAGTCGTGTTTCGGTCAGCTGTTCGAAGTTCTCGGCCTGCTGTACCTGCGCTTTGAGTGTGCGCACCGCATTCACGAGATTCGTGACCTCTCTCGAATCCTGAAACTCGACGGGCCGCACCGACACGAGATTCTCCAGCTGCCGTCTCAGTTCCCCCGGATCGCGTGACCAGAACTCCCCTCGCGCCTCGAAGAAGTCCTCTCCCATCTTTGTGAAGAGAAAGTCGATCTTGTCCCGCTGATCGCCGTGAACGGCGTCAGCATGGAGGTAGAACTTGATCAGATAGAAGATGACCTTCTTATCGTCCCGCCTCTTGAGCTGATCGAGGAAACGGCGGAAGACGGGCGGCGTGACTATCTGATCGGCTTCGATGAGGGGAATCAGTGCCCGCTGAAGCTGCGATTCGCTCTCTTCCATCATCGGGATGGCCTCGACGGCCGAGGAGGTCTGAATGACGTCACTCGCACGGCGGATGGAGTCGTAGATCGCCGGGAAATCGATGTTGTAAGGCAGAGGCAGGCGCAGGACGTTCTTGTAGACACCCGTGGCGAACTGGTTGTAGGTCCAGAGCGCCTTGAACTTGTCCGAGAGCCGCACGTAACGGCTATGAAGTTGCCCGATTTCTGCGATTGCCATATGTGGCGGCCGGTTTTGCCGCAACCGTCTGTTAGAATTTTGGCACAAATGACTCCTCAGACGTTAATCAATCGCGCAGATATCGAGAAACGAGTTGTCGAAATGGGCCGGGAGATCAGTGCTGATCTGCACGGCCAGGAGGTCATCCTCCTCTGTGTTCTCAAGGGTGCGGTCTTCTTCGCAGCCGACCTTGCGAGGGCCATGAATATGGATATCGCCCTCGACTTCATCCAGGTCTCCAGCTACGGAAACGCCAAAAAATCCTCAGGCATCGTCACGCTGCTCAAAGAGCCTCAACTCGACATGAAGGGCAAGGCTGTCCTGATCGTGGAAGACATCATCGACAGCGGCATGTCGATGCGCGAGGTCTACCGCTACATCGAAGGGCATGGCGCGACCGTCGTGAAGGTCGCCACGTTCCTCGACAAACCGGCTTCCCGCAAAGTTCCCTTCGAAGCTGACTACGTAGGCTTCACGATCGAGCCGAAGTTCGTCATCGGCTACGGACTTGACTATGCGGAACGGTATCGGAATCTGTATGAGATACAGGTGCTTGGGGAGTAGACAGTACACAGTAGACAGAAGACAGTAGCCCGCCCGCCCGGGCAGTGGCCCGCTGACTGCTTCACCGATGTACGATCTCACCCAGACTGCCCGGGCCGAAACGCGGGCCGACATGGATTGACTGGCGATTGCGCTCCCACGTGTCCGGGTGGGTGGGCTACTGTCTACTGTCTACTGTCTACTGTCTACTGTCTACTTATGTTCCTCTCCGTCCCCAACATCAGCGAAGGCCGTGACGAGGCGACCATCCGGGCGGTCGCCGACGCGATATCGTCCATCCCGAATGTCGATTTGTTGAACGTATCGCCTGACGTCGACCACAACCGGACGGTATTCACCTGGGTGTCGGAGAGCGCCGACGCGATGTTTGATGCAGCAATGGCGATGTATGAAGTTGCGATTCCTAGAATCGATCTTCGGACGCATCACGGGGCGCATCCCCGCGTGGGAGCGATCGACGTCCTTCCCTTCGTTCCCCTTGTCGGCAGCGAGATGGCCGACTGCGTCGTGCTGGCAGAGCGCACGGGAGAGGCTGTGGCGGAACGGTTCGGGATTCCGGTCTACCTCTACGAGTTCGCGGCGAGAGGAGAACACCGCAGAGCACTGCCCGTCATTCGTTCGGGCGGCTTCGAGAAGTTTGCCGGGAAGATCGCTGACCCCCGCTGGAAACCCGACTTCGGTCCCGATCGAGTCCATCCGACGGCGGGCGTGTCCGTCATCGGTGCGCGCGTGCCTCTGATCGCCTTCAATGTACAACTCGCCACCGACAGCATGGAGATCGCCGGCCGGATCGCCCGCGCGGTGCGCACGATCAGCGGAGGCCTCCCGTTCGTGCGCGCACTTCCGATCATGCTCGAGCATCGCGGCATCGTTCAGGTATCGATGAACCTCCTCGATTTCCGGGTCACGCCGATGCAGAGAGCGTTTGCGCTCGTAAAGGAAGAGGCTGCGAAGAACGGGGTCGAGGTGCTCTCGAGCGAAATCATTGGTCTCGTCCCTGCTGAAGCGCTGCCTGCGTCACCCGCGCGGGACCTGCAACTGGAGAACTTCAGCCCCGAGATCGTGCTGGAGAATAGGCTGAAGAATTAAGAATTGAGAATGCAGAATTCAGAAAGACAGCTCGCGCGGCGATCGTCAGAACTTGTCATCCCGAGCTTCGGCGTGAGGGCGGGAGGGGCGAGGGACCTCCGGCGATAGTACATAAGGGGTTGGCCACCGGAGAAAGTCGAAGTTCAAATCTCTCCTCGAGGCGACTAAGTACCATCGCGTGAGGTCCCTCGCCCCTCCCGCCCGCACGACCAGGCTCGGGATGACACCCTCGTTCATTTCTCGCCCGCTTTCTGAATTCTGAATTCTCAATTCTCAATTCTTCAGACAAGCCATCCCGTGCTCAGCATCGCCATGATCACCAGACCCAGAACGATCCGGTAATAAATGAATGCGTTGGTGTTGTGCGTCTGAAGGTAGCGAATCAGAAACCAGATCGACGCCCACCCTGATAGAAATGCCGCGATGACAGAAATGATCACGGATCCCCAGCCCAGAGCGGCGAGATGATCCCATTCTGCGAGAAGCTCGAACATCCCGCTCGCGAAGATCGCCGGGACGCTCATCAGAAATGAGAACCGTGCCGCGGCGGCATGAGAGAGGCCCCTGAAGAGTCCCGCGGTGATCGTCGAGCCGCTTCGGGAGACGCCGGGAATCAGGGCCAGCGTCTGCCCGACGCCAATCCACATCGCGTCCGCAAATGTGATGTCATCCTCGACCCGAAGACTCTCCCGCTTCGCCGCCATCTTCTCGGCGATCAACAGAACGATCGCCAGAGCGATGAGTGCAAACGAAATGATCCAGAGGCTTCGGGCGGTCGTTTCGATCCAGTCTTTGAAAGTCAGCCCCACGACGCCGATTGGAATCGTGGCGAAGCCGATGTACCACGCCAGCCGTGAGTAATGGTTCTCGAACGGCTTCCTGTGAATGATCCCTTTGAAGAACTCCACGGCCATCTTGAGGAGGTCCGTGCGGAAGTAGAGAAGCACCGCGAACAGTGTTCCGATCTGGATGACGGCTGATGCGGCGGCCCCCGGGTCTCCCCAACCGAGAAGCGCCGGCACGATGCGAAGATGGGCGGTCGAGCTGATCGGAATGAACTCTGTGAGACCCTGGACGATTCCGAGCACGATCGCCTGAACAATGGACATCTACATCTCCCACACCACCGGCAGAATCATCGGCCGCCGGTTCAGTTTTTTTCTGAAGTACCGCTTCAGGATCACGCGCATCTTTTCCTGAATCGCATCGGCGTCTCCGAGCTCCTCACGGCCGGTCTGCACCAGCATGTCTGTGAGCAATTCCCGGACCTCCGCCAGCATCTCGGCACTCGCGTCTACATGAACCAGGCCACGTGTGATGATCTCGGGCTCCCGAACGATGTCTCCCGAGTTGAAATTCAGCGCCACCACGGCGATGACAAAACCGTCCTCAGCCAGATGCTTCCGGTCACGGACGACGACGCTCGCCACCTCTTCAGACTGCCGGTCGATAAAGACCTTCCCGGCAGCTACACGGTCCGGCAGGATGCGCCCGGACGCTTCATCGAGCTCCGCCACATTGCCGTTCATCAGCAGAAAAGTGCGATCAGTCGGAATTCCAACGCTGTGCGCAATCCGTTCGTGAAGCACCAGATGCCGCACCGTTCCGTGCATCGGGATGAAGTAGCGCGGCTTCGTGAGGTTGATCATCAGGCGAAGCTCGTCGGCCGAGGCGTGGCCGGAGACGTGAATGTCGGGAACCTCGTGGTACATCACGTCGGCCCCGCGCTGGTAGAGATGATCGACGACACGCGAAACCGCCTTTTCGTTGCCGGGAATCGTTCGCGCGGAGATGATGACTGTGTCTTTCTTCTGCAGCTCGATGGTCCTGTGCTCCATTAGCGCCATCTTCGCCAGCGCGGATGACGGTTCGCCCTGCGTGCCGGTGGTGACGATTACTCCGTTGGCCTCCGGCTCTTCGCCCGCACGCACATTCCGCGGAATCCTCAGATAGCCGAGCCTTTCGGCCGTCTCCATATTGTTGACCATCGACCTGCCGACAAACGAGACCCTGCGGCCCGTTTTCCGCGCCGCATCGACGATCTGCTGGACCCGGTGAATGTGCGAGGCGAAGGTTGTGACGATGATCCGCCCGGGAGCCTGGTGAAAGATTCTCGTGAACGCATTCCCCACTGTGCTTTCCGACCGGGTGAAACCTTCCTCGGTGGCGCCCGTCGAGTCGCTGACGAGCAGCAGCACGCCCTCCTCGCCATGGGCAGCAAATCGCGCGAGATCAGCGGGGTTTCCGTCGATCGGGCTCTGGTCGAGCTTGAAGTCTCCCGTGTGGATGATCGTGCCCACCGGCGTTTTGATCGCCAAAGCCATCGCATCGACGATCGAGTGAGTCACCCGGATCGCTTCTACTGTGAACGGTCCAGCCTCGACGACGTCCCGCGGACTCATCGTCCTGAGGTCGACATCATCCTTCATGCCGAATTCTTCGAGCTTGTGCCTCACGAATCCGAGCGTCAGCGGCATTCCGTAAACGGGAACAGGAACGCGCTCGGCAAGGAAAGGGAGAGCGCCGATGTGATCCTCGTGCCCGTGCGTGAGAAAGACCGCCTTGAACTTCGAGGCGTTCTCGAACAGGTAGGTCATGTCGGGAATCACGACATCGACGCCCATCGTCGCGGCATCGGGAAACATCATCCCGCAGTCCACGGCGATGGCGGAATCCCCGAACTCATAGACCATCAGGTTCATTCCGATTTCGCCGAGGCCCCCGATCGGAATGATTCTCAGTTTGGTCATGGATAGATTCTGTTGAGCATTCGAGGGTAAGGGATGCACTCACGGAGGTGATGGACCCCCGAGATCCAGGCGACGCAACGCTCGAGACCCATACCGAATCCGGAGTGAGGAAACGTTCCATACTTCCGGACATCGAGGTACCACTGGAATGCCTCGACCGGCAGGTTGTGCTCCTGAATTCGCTTCAGGAGAAGATCGTGATCGTGAATGCGCTGAGCGCCGCCGATGATCTCGCCGTAGCCTTCAGGAGCGAGCATGTCGAGGCCGAGAGCGAGCTCGGGATCTTCCGGATCGGGCTGCATGTAGAAAGCCTTGATCGCTACCGGGTAGCGTGAAACCATCACCGGCCGGTCGTATGCCTCCGCCAGTACGGTCTCCTCGTCGCCACCGAGGTCGTCGCCGAACTTCACGCTCATGCCCTTGCCGGCGAGAATGTCGATCGCCTCGCGGTAGGTAATGCGAGGGAACGGCCGCGTGACGTTCTCGAGCTTCGAGACATCACGCTCGAGAATCTTCAGTTCCTCACGGCAGCGATCCATCGCGCGGGCCACGACGTACTCGACGAACTCTTCAGCGAGATCCTGGAGGCCATCGAACTCGAGAAACGCTACCTCGGGCTCGATCATCCAGAACTCCATCAGATGGCGACGGGTCTTCGACTTTTCCGCGCGGAACGTCGGACCGAAACAGTAAACCTTACCGAACGCCGCCGCGGCCGGCTCGAGATAAAGCTGTCCTGACTGCGAAAGGAAGGCTGGCTCGCCGAAGTAGTCCGTCTCGAAGAGCGTCGATGTTCCCTCGCAGGCCGCGGGTGTGAGGATCGGTGAATCGATCAGAACGAAGTCGCGATCGTAGAAGAAATCACGGCAAGCCTGTTCGACTTCGCTCCGGACTTTGAGAACCGCATGCTGTTTCGAGGAGCGGATCCAGAGGTGCCGGCGATCCATCAGGTAGGCGGTTCCGTGCTCCTTCGGCGTTATGGGATAGTCCTCTGTCGCGTGAACGAGCTCGAAGGTCTCTACGCCGAGCTCGACACCGCCCGGTGCGCGCGGCTCGAGTCGAACGGATCCCGTGAGGCGGACGGTAGACTCCTGGCCGGCTTCATCCGCTGCTGTCCATGTCTCATCGCTCACTTCCTTTCGGGAAATGACCGCCTGAAGATATCCGCTTCCATCGCGAATGATCGGGAACTGAAGCTTTCCGGAAGCTCGTTTGTTGTAGAGCCAGCCGTTGATTGTTACGGTTTCGCCGGCATGGTCGCGCAGGTCCTTGATTCTGATCTGTGTCATAGGGTTCTCTCGAAAAAGTGCGGATTATAGCGGATTGCGGATTGCGGACTGGCGCGAGACTCGAGACCTGCCGAATCCGCAATCCCAAATCTACCTGGGCACCTTCACCCTCAAGCTCTTCGGCACGAGTGTCAGCACGAGAGGCGTCTGCATATCTGACAGCTCGCCGTCCATTCCTACTCTCAGCTTCGACCTGGACGTCTGAACTTTCAGGGACGTCGCGCGAAGGGACCGGACATCGCCTCCAGGCATCATCTTTCCACGGAAGTAACGGGCCATCGTCCGGATCAGCTGGAACTTCTGCATGTAGGGAAGCCAGTAGATGCAGAGCTGTCCGCCACCCAGGGTGGTTCGGGGCGCGATCATTCCGAACGTGAAGACGTCATAGGGGTTGACCGAGACGAGAAACACGTGAGTCTTGACGGTCTCGAGCGTGTGGGGAGTCTCGAGCACGAGCGAGACATGATGGAGCTTCCGGAATGCCTGCCAGGTCGCCTTACGGTATGACCGCCACTTTCCGAGCTTTCTGAATTGCTCCCGGTGTTCGACAATCTGCGGGTAGAGGCCGATGGATATGTTGTTCAGGAAGTAGACTCCATTTGCACAGCCGGTGTCGACCTCGGTCGTCTGGCCAGTCAGGGCGATTTCGAGAGCACTCGCCCAGTCGAGGGGAATGCTGAGATCGCGAGCAAAGTGATTGAAGGTACCAGCGGGGATGATCCCGAGGACGGCATCCGTTCCCACCAGTTGCTGGCTCACTCCATGAAGGGTTCCGTCGCCGCCTGAAGCGATGAAAAGGGTCTGTCCGGCAGCGAGTCGGGCCTTCACGTCCGCGGCCAGGTCCAGCGACTCTTCGAGGACGACGAAGTCGATTCCCTCTGCAGTCACCCTCCCGCGCATCGCCTCCCCCATTCCGGGGTCGCGAGCACCGGACGAGGGGTTGAAATAGAGTGCACCGCGCGGACGTGTGGTCATCGGCCTCACCAGGATGAACGAGAAAAGAATATAGAAAAAGGGCGCTATGTTACACGGCGCAGCGTCCAAAGCCTCTCGCCAAAGGAACTCCATGAAATCAATAGCCGGGTGGATCGTCGCCCTGCAACTCGTTGTCGCGTCTACAGCTCTGGCTCAGGAACCTGCCCGGACCTGCTCTCTCTGCGGGGGAGTCGTTGCCGACCTGACGACCACGCCTCCAACTGTCGTGCCACTTCTCGTCACCCCTCGATACGAGGAGCTTCCTGCAGTTGCGAACTGGTTGACTGAAATTTCTCCTGAGCAGAAGCAGCGGACGACGGTGGTCGTCACCGCTGAACTCGACGTCCTGGACGAGCAGATCCCGAAGATCGAGGATCGCGTTCAGGGAATCGCGGTCTGGGCGACAGCGAACGGCCCGTTCGCCTCCATCGGAATCCGGGTCATAGGCGCGGGGGCCGAAATCGAGGGCTATGCCATCAAGCGCCTCGCGGTCACCGCACAGGGGCTGGGACTGGCCGAAAACATCGTCGCAGGACCAATGCCGATCGGCCGCCTCGAGGAGCTCTACGGGACCGGTGCTGAGGCCTACTTTGATGAGTTGATCACGGACAGCGATGTCGGAGAGGCCGTGGCGTGGTTGATCGAGCGAGATCCGTCCAAGCGGGTCGTGGCGAGGGTCCGGCCGGTGAGTCCAAACCCCGCACACGACATGGGCCGCGCCCTGTCGGCTGGAGCGATCCGTGCGTGGATCGACGCGCCGAATACCGAGCCGCTGTTCCGCGGCGTTGCCGCTGTCAACCAGCACCTCGCAGGTGACTACTCCCCCGACCCTTCCGCCTCCGCACACTTGCTCTCCCGACAGGGAGATGCGATCGAGGGAACGGTGCTCGCTTTCGTTCGCGGCGAGGATCTTCGAACAGTGGTCATCCCGCCGGGCAACCAGGATCTATGGACCATCATCAGTTTTCCCGACGACACACTCGTGACCCCCGCCCGAGCGGATGTCGGAGGGATCAACCCGATCACCGACGTCGGCAGACGAAACGGGCGGCTTCTGGTCGGCATCGCTCCTGCCTCCACACCATTTTCCATCAGTGTCGATCGCCCCTCAATCCCCGACGCCTCGATCACTCGGGAGACTGTCGAGGTCATGACCGACCGGACGCTGACGGTTGAGGAGATCATCCGGAATCATCAGGCGTATCACGCTTATCAGGAGTCGATCGAGCCTCGCTACATAGCCCACAATGAGACGTCCCTTCGCTTCGCGATCGGGCCGGGAGGCGAGGTCGTGGAAGCGACGATCGCTGGAGATTTCTACTTCGACCCTACCGGACGTTCAGACTGGGTCTGGCAGGACTTCCTGATCAACGGCGTGAAGTGGAAGTACGGCAGGATCCCCGAGGTCCCGATCATTCAGGCCGAGAAGGTCAGCCAGCTTCCGTTGAACCTTCATCTCACGAACGACTACCGCTATCAGCTCGTCCGACGCGTACCGTTCCGCGGATTCGATGTTTACGAGGTCCGGTTCGAGCCACCACCGCGCGCGCCTGAAGACCTTCCAATGTACCGCGGAACCGTTTGGATCGACTCGCGGACGTGGGCGCGCGTCCGAATCGCGATGGTGCAGTTGAACCTTCGAACCGAGGTTCTTTCGAACGAGGAGAGACTCGAATTCACCGCGTTCAGCCGAAAAGAAAATCGGGTCCTCTCGATCGAAGAGATTCAGAAGACGGCCGCAACGGACCTCATCTGGCTTCCATACGAAGTCTCCGCCCAGCAGGTCGTATCGGCCGCGGGTCGAGCCACTCCCGTCAGACGCGCGACCATTTTTTCCAATTTTCAGCTCAATCCGGAGGATTTCGAAGCGCGCCACGCCGAAGTCAGCGCGTCAAACGCCCGCATGGTCCGCGACACCGAGCGAGGTCTCCGCTACCTCGAGCGACGGGACGACGGCACGCGCGTTGTGAAAGAGGGAACCGATACGTCGAGCGTCTTCCTTCTCGCGGGTCTCAATCATGATGAGGGACTCGAGTTCCCGGTCCTCCCAATCGGCGGAATCGACTACTTCAACTTCAACATTCGTGGGACAGGCCTTCAGACGAACATTTTCTTTGCCGGAGTGATCCTCGCAGCAAACCTCACAGATCCGTCATTCCGCGATACACGCTACAACGTCGGCGCCGACTTTTTCGGCCTCGCGATTCCCTTCGAGAACATCTCCTATCGCAACCGAGACGAAGTGATCGGCGAAGGCGTCCGAGCGCTTCCGCTCAGCCTCACACTCCGCGCGGGACATCCCATCTTCGGCTTCGGTAAGCTCGACCTGGGACTCGACATCGCCCACATCTCCTACCAGCGCGCCGAAGAGACGGACAGAAGCTTCATCATTCCGTCGAACACGTATATCTTCACGCCGTCGCTCAGCGCGCGCTACGATCGCTGGGGATATTCGCTCGCGACAAACTACGAGATGGGAATGCGGTCCACGTGGGAGCCGTGGGGATATCTCAACGAATACGACGAAGACCACCAGGATTACACCCGCTACTCGGCAACGCTGGGCAAGAGCATTCACCTGCCGAACTTCCAGCGCGTCGGACTCGAGGTGAACTACTTCGACGGGCAGAACCTCGACCGCTTCTCGAAGTACGAGCTCGGACCTTTCGGCGCGATGCGGGTCCGCGGAATCAGCTCAGGGTCGGTGCGCGCGGAGAAAGCGGTCGTCGGGCACATCTCCTACGGTCTGGTTTTCTCCCAGCAATTCCGGCTCGAGGCCTTTTACGACCACGCGATCATCGATGATGCCGTGGCAGGATTCACCCGCGAGCCGTTCCAGGGAGTAGGGATCGGTGGGCAGACCATCGGGCCCTACGGGACGATTCTGAGACTCGACGTCGGCAAGAGTGTCGGACGAAATGCCCAGGGCGATTTCACGGCGAACGTGATTTTCCTGAAGCTGTTCCGGTAGGCGGATTTCAGCGATCAGCAGGACCTGTCATCCTGAGCGAGGCGAAGGATCCCCTGAAGACTGGCGATAGCGCATCGAGGAAGGGGATCCTTCGCTTCGCTCAGGATGACACGGTTCATCACCCCTTCACCGGCGACCTTTCCCGTCCAAAGCAGAAAAACCCGGCCGTGAGGCCGGGTTTCAGATCTGCAGGCTGCATTTGAAAACTTTAGTTCGGATTGTCGACGTAGAAGTCGACCGAGCCGATCTCCGCGGTGTGACCCGCGCCATCGGTCGTTCTGACCGTCAGTCTGTGGATCGAGTCGCTGAACTGTGTGGTGTCGAGCGTGAACCGCCAGCCCGAGTTGATGCTGTTCGCAATCGTCGGGTAAGCGCGCTGCACGTCGGTCCGCGGCAGACCGTACTGCGCAAGCCCCATCAGGTTGCCATCGACGTAGATCTCGACAGTCTGGACGCCGCCGAAGTTCTGATCGAGCGCCCAGCCGAAGAACGTCACATTGCCTTTAACAAAGTCGGACTTGTTCGGGAAATCGATGAAGCCGACAGCCGGCAGGTCATCCGAGGCGCTTGCGCAACGGAAAAAGACCGGGATGCCGGAGGTGTTCGGGATGTCGGCGAACGTCTGCTCGAGGTCGCCCACGCGCATCTTCATCGTGTGATTCCCCACGCGGAAGCCTCGGTTGTTCACCAGGTCCCCGACGTCGAGCGAGAAGACGAAGCCAGCTCGCGGTGAGTCAGGATAGGTCGGATAGTACCGCTGCACGTCGAACCTCGGGATACCGTAGCAATTCACCTCGGTGCCGAATATCGGATTGAATGCGCAGTCGTCGGAGGAGAGCACACGGGCTCCGTCGATCAGGAGCTCGACGTAAGCGACCCGGCCCGTATCTTCACGGGTACCGAGGTCGAGCGCCCAGCCGCGGACCGGGGTGCTGATTCGATCCGGAGTCTGCGGCGTGGGAGGCGCGGGCGAAATGAGTGGGGGTGGTCCCGGTGCAAGCTGCGAACACGACCCATAGAGCACTGCATCCCGCAACGGTTCGTCGATGAAGCCGAACGGACGGAGATTGTTCGTGCTGTTGAATACCTGAATCGTGCGACGGCCGATGATTCGCGAGAGGCCAAGCCGGTCGGTGACCCTCACGGCGAGGTTATGAACGCCTTCCGGGATTCGCGTGGAATCGACATGCGCGACGAACCCGCTGAAGAGCGCGGACGGCAGGTCGGGAAAATTGTTTCCGACGTCCGGTCGCGGATCACCATAAACCGCGGCCTGATAAACGAGATTGTCGACGAGAACATCGACTGACCGGACTCCGTCCACGTCAGCGGCCCAGCCGACGACGGGGAAAGATCCGTTGACGTCGTGCGTGGTTGCCGTATCCGGAATGTCGAGATGACCGAAAGGTGATTGATTGACCGAGTTGTCGATGACGATGGTCCGTCGCGAGATCTCGAACGACCGGTTGTCGCTCGTCGTCACGCGCACGTGAATCGTATGATTTCCGTCAGGAAACCGGTTGGCGCTGAAGCCCGTCTGAAATCCGGGGCGCCTCGACTGGATGCCTTCGTAATCGGGGAAGGCCTGAATGACGTCTATACGTGGAAGACCCAGGTTTGCCGAATGCTGAAACTGGTCGTCGACGTAAAGATCGATTCTCGAAATGTCTTCGCGGTCGAGCGCGAAGCCCTTGACCAGGACCATTCCGGAGACGACTTCACCTTCAACAGGTGAATCAATCGTCGCAATGAAGTCCTGCGCCAGGAGTGACGGCACAAGAAACGCAAAAAGACAGCCGAGAACCAGGCCGCGGGTAACCCATCTCCACATCATCCCCAACCTCCAACCCGAAAATGACCTTAGTGCTGCAAGGACTGCTTCTTATATGGATGGAATTTCCGAAAAAACGATACTCCCTGCAAGGGGGAGAAGTCAAATATAAGGGACCCGGCTGCTGGGAACGCTCTGTCCGGCAGAGCAAACCGGGGTGAAATTCGCATCTCGGGATACACTGCAGACGACCGACGTGACCAGCCCATCCGGCATTCGCCCTGAACTCGATGACGTCCGCTCCGCGGCCGCGCGGATCGCTCCTTTTGTCCACCGGACGCCGCTGCTGCCGAGCCGCACGATATCGGACATCTGCGGTGTCGAAGTCCGGCTCAAATGCGAGAACCTCCAGCGGATCGGCGCATTCAAGATACGCGGCGCCATGAACGCGCTGCTTCAGCTTTCCCCTGAAGAGCGGGCTCGCGGCGTTGTCGCCTTTTCCTCAGGAAACCATGCGCAGGGTGTTGCGCTGGCAGCCCAGCTGCTTGGAATCCGGGCAACGATCGTCATGCCGGAGGGTTCGAATGCCGCAAAGGCGGAAGCCACCCGTGGGTACGGCGCGACCGTCGTTCAGGCGGGAGTGACCGAGGCAACCCGCGGCGAGGTGTCGAAGAGAATCGTCGAGGAAACGGGCGCAGCCCTGATCCCCCCTTTCGACGATGCCCGCATCATTGCAGGCGCCGGTACCGTCGGGCTCGAGATCATGGAGGACTGGCCGGAGGTTGAGAGTGTCATCGTTCCAGTCGGTGGAGGAGGCCTGATCGCCGGCGTCGCCACTGCCGTCAAGGCGATGAAGCAAGATGTCCAGGTCTATGGTGTAGAGCCGCTGGCCGGCAACGACGGTCAGCAATCGTTTCGCAGCGGCGCGATCGTGAAAATCGAGACGCCCGCCACAATCGCGGATGGCGCGCGCACGGCAAACCTGGGTGAGCTGAATTTCGAGATCATCCGCGAACATGTGACCGACATGCTGACCGTGGATGATGCAGAACTGCTGGAGGTTCTCAAGTTCGTCATCTACCGCACCAAGCTCGTCATCGAGCCGACCGGCGCGCTCGGCATCGCCGCGCTCATGACGGGGAAGGTGAAGCCGAAGGGCCCCGTCGCAATCGTCGTTTCGGGCGGCAATCTCGATCTTGCGCTGTTGTGCCGGTAGGGGCCGCCTCGTCGCACAGTGCGACGCACTGCGATCGCAGGGTTGTCATCCTGAGCGCAGCGAAGGATCCCCTTCCTCGATGCGACAAATCCAGTCTTCGGGGGATCCTTCGCTGCGCTCAGGATGACACCTGGTTCATTTCTCGCCACAATGACCTCTCCCGCGATACCCTCCCACCCATGTCCGAGACCCGATCGCTCTTCGAATCCGCCGAGCCGGCGAAGAAGAAACCTCCGAACGACGCTCCCCTCCCGGAGCTCCTTCGCCCCGAAACCATCGATGATGTCGTCGGGCTCGGAGATTTACTCGGCCCCGGCAAGTTTCTTCGGACAGCAATCGAGGCCGATCGGGTTCCTTCACTGATTTTCTGGGGCCCGCCGGGGTCAGGCAAGACCACTCTGGCGCGAATCATCGCGCAGACCACGAAAGCGCGGTTCGTTCCATTCTCCGCAGTGACCTCGGGGATCAAAGAAATCAAGATGATCATGGAGGAAGCGCGGCGAGGACGAGAGTTGCGCGGCTCCAGGATGATCGTCTTCATCGATGAGATTCATCGCTTCAATCGGGCGCAGCAGGATGCGTTTCTGCCCTATGTCGAGTCCGGCGACATCACGCTCATAGGAGCGACGACCGAGAACCCCTCCTTCGAGGTCAACTCGGCGCTGCTATCACGCTCCAAGGTCGTCGTGATTCCTCGGCTCGACCGCGGCCATCTCATCGCGATCCTCGAGCGTGCAATGAAACATCCACGCGTCACGGCAACAAGGGTGACACTGCCTCCCGACTCGCTCGACTTCATCGCCGCTACGGCGGGCGGCGATGCGCGTCAGGCGCTCAACAGTCTGCAACTCGTCATCGAGACGGCCGATCCTTCGAGAGGTCCGGTCGATGCTGCGCAGATTCGGACGATTCTCAACCAGCGATCGCTCCTCTACGACAAGTCGGGCGACGAGCACTACAACATCATCTCGGCTCTTCACAAGTCGATTCGCAACGGCGACGCGGACGCGACGATGTACTGGCTTGTCCGCATGCTCGAAGGTGGCGAGGATCCGATGTACATCGCGCGCCGGCTCGTGAGAGCCGCCGCTGAAGATGTCGGACTTGCGGATCCCGAAGCTCTCCGTCTCGCTGTAGCGGCGAAGGACGCCGTACATTTTCTGGGGATGCCCGAGGGAGGAATTGTTCTCGCAGAGATCGCGGTGTATCTCGCGCAGTCGCCGAAGTCGAACGCAATCTACACCGGCTACAACGCCGCGCGGCATGAAGTGCGGGAAGGCGACAACCCTCCCGTTCCCCTTCACATCCGCAACGCCCCGACCGCTCTGATGAAGGGGCTCGGCCACGGCAAGGGCTACGACTATGCGCACGATCACGAAGAGCAGACTGCAGCGATCGATTGTCTGCCCGAGTCGCTCGTCGGCCGCCGCTTCTACGAACCGAAGAAGTCAGGCAGAGAAGAGCAGATCGCGGACAGGCTCGAGCGGTTGAGGAAGGCGCGGGAGAGGGGAAGTAGTCAGTAGTCAGGAGTCAGTAGGTTCTCCCAAGTCTTAAACTCTCTGGCCTCTGGTAAAGAGGACAAACTTTTCGGTCGGCTATTTGTTGAATTCCGCGAACTCGATTCTCGCGAGAACCTACTGACTCCTGACTACTGACTACTTTCCCTGATCGGCGCCGGTCGCCGATTCTCATCCACGTTCACGTAGACCACCTGCGCCTCGGTCACCAGAACGCTCTCGGCGAGATCCGCTCCTCGGCTCGCGCGAACGATCACACGTGTGGTGATCGACGTCCGGCCGATCTTGAGCGTCTCGGTCCAGAAGCTGACCAGATCCCCCACGTAAACCGGCGAGTGAAACACGATCTTGTCCATCGAGACAGTCAAATTCGTGATGCTGCCCTGGCGACGTGCCTCGATGGCCCCTGCCTGATCGATGTACGACAGCACGATCCCCCCGAAGATCGTGCCGTGGGCGTTCGTGTCCCGCGGCATCATGAGGACGCGGATCGCGGGTTCGTCCCACTTGTGAAAGTCGGACATCGATCAGCCGACTGGCTGCGTCGGCGGCTGAACCAGAGCGTCGTTGAGGACCACTCTCGACTCCCGGCGAAGCTTCGCCAGCAGCGAGCCGCGAAGCTTCCGCGACTCATTCATCCTCATGGTCGAAATGAACGAATCTTTTTCGCTCGCGAACTTCACGGGATCGAACTCGGTCCGCGAAAGAACTTTGAATACAACCGCGCCCTGATCGACGACCACAGGACCTTTCGTCTCTCCGGCCGACGAGGTGAGCGCAGCGTTGACGAGTGCTCCCACGTTCCCCGTCATGCCGGCAATCGCTCCCTGCCTGCTGACTGAGGCATTGACGGGATCGATACCCAGAGAAGCTGCGACACTTTCAAACGTGTTGCCCTGCATCGCCTTCGACAGAGACTGCTGAGCCGCTTCCCTCCCCTTCGCAGTGCGCACGTCGGCTTCAACCTGCGCGCGAACTTCCGCCAGCTGAGGAACGCCTGCGGGACGCGTCCCGGCGAGCCATGGAACGATCGGCCCACGCTGGGTTTCGATGATCGATCCGAACGTACCCTGATCCGCCGAGAACGCCCAGCTCGCAAGTGGCTCGCTGCGTCCGATTCCGGTGATCGGCGAGGTCCTCGCAAACCAGCCGGTATCGTTGAAGGTCACCCCGTTACCGGCGAGTGCCCGGACCTGTTCATCGGTACTTGCCTTGGACTGCTCGAGTTGGGCACGAGCCTGAGCGATGCGGTTGCGCGCCTGATCGCTCGACCGCTGATCTGACAGAGTTCGTTCGAGGTCTGCTCGGACCTCCTCGAAGCTGCGATAGCCGGCCGCTCTACGCTCGTTCACCTTCATGATGTGCCAGCCGAACTGCGTCTTGAACGGCTCGCTGATCTGTCCGATCGGAAGGGAGAACGCGTTCTGCTCGAACTCGGGAACCATGTCTCCCCGGTTGAACCATCCGAGGTCTCCGCCGCGGGCTGCCGAGCCGGGATCTGCGGAGTTCGCGCGCGCAAGCTCCGCGAAATCAGCGCCTGCTTTGAGCTGAGCGTGAAGCGCATCGATTTTCGTCTTCGCCTCCGCGTCCTGTTCGGGCGACTCGGCGCTGATCAGGATGTGCTGCGCGTTGGAGGATTCGTTGCCCTTGAATGTTTCCTTCGTCCGTTCGTACTCGGCCCGCAGTTCCGCGTCGGAGGGGCGCACCTGAGCGCGAATCGCGGCCAGATCTGCCAGCAGGTATTTCACCTGCCTCTGTTCCGGATGTGCGTATCGCGAGCTGTTCTCCCGATAGTAGGTCTCCACCTCGGCTGGGGTCACCGGCACATTCGGCGCGTCGCGGTCGGCGCGATAAAGGATGTACTGAATCTCTGCATTCTCATTCTGCTGGCGGTAAGCGGCTTCAGCCGTTGCAGGCGAGATTACGAGCGCATTCGCCAGCGCGCTTTCGAGTTTGCCCAGAGTCAGCTCTTCGGCAATCTCCGCCTCGAATGCCGACGCAGAGGAATAGCCGAGATTTGCAGTGACGTAGCGAACGTAAAGTTCTTCTCCCACGAAGTTGCCATCCGGATTCAAGACGGGAATCTCGAGGATCCGCTTGCGGACTTCTTCGGTGGTGGCGGTGAGGCCCAGCTTCTCGGCCTCCTGGAGCAGCAGTTTCCGGTCGACGAGCGAATCAAGGACCTGCCGAGGAAGGTTGAGAGCCTGGAGGATCTCGGGCGACAGGTTCTGGCCATACATCTGTTCGTAGTTCTGCTGGGTGAAGTAGATGGCCCGCTCGAACTCCCGGATCGGAATCGTCTCGCCATTCACGCGGGCGGCGACGGTCTCACCTCCCGAAGCCCCGGCCACACCCGATCCGGCGCCACCCCATTCGAGGAAAACGAGGCCTACGAATGCAACGATGACGAGAACCAGAATCCACTTCAGGTGCTGAAAGCTGTTGCGCATTACCTTGAGCATCGGGAAACAAACCTCCGGTGAAACGTTGGGAATGGACTTCAGGGATGAAAGAAGAAATGAACGATGAAGGCAAGGACCCGGTCAGGGAAATCAGAAAGTGAACTTGCCGCGCGCCATTGAGGCCGTCGGCCGGGCGGTGCGCTCACTTTTCATCGATTCATCTTTCATCTCTGTCTTTCGGTCGATTTTAAAACATCGGGAACGGGACGAAAATGCCAGCTGGAACGTGCGCGCAATCCCCCGTTGAAAAGCGGGGCAGTTTACCGAATCGGCAGCCGAAGCGCAATCGGAGGAAGAAATCGCGGTTGCCGACCGTCAAATTACTGTGCTATAAACAAGTTATTCTCCGCTTGCTCCCCCGGTGCAGCGGTTCGCCCACACCTCACTATGGCAAGACTCAAAAGCGGCTCATCGAGTGCCAACGTCGATTGGTACCTCGTGTCCATTGATCGGCTGAAGCGAATCGGCCTGGTTGCCCTCATTCTTCTCATCGCTGGGGGAGGCTATCTCTACTGGAATCATCGCCAGCAGAACCCACAGATTCTGGCAGACCGGGCAATCAAGGGTGCTCAAAGCGCGCTGGACAACCTCGCCTCGTCCAAGGAATTCAACAAGTTCAAGACCGACTACGTTCAGGCCCGGGATCACCTGGAAACCGCGAGGACCCACTTTGCAACGGGCAGCTATCCCGACGCTCAGGGGGAAGCAGATCGATCGCTGAGCATCTCGCAGGCGGCGCTGGCCCGTCTGCCTGGGCAGAGCGATTCGGATGCGCAGTTTCTGACGGTCGAGGGTCAGGTGCAGTATCAGCAGGCCGGCGGAGACTGGAAGGCGGCGGAAGTGCGCACTCCTCTTTTCAACGGCGACTGGGTAAAAACCAGCTCGAGCTCCACAGCCGAACTGATGTTCTCGAACGGCTCCCTTTACACGATTGGCCCGAGCGCGCTTCTCGAGATCTATGCGCTCTCCAATCCCGGCTCGAGGGAGAAAGAGAACAGCGTCAAGATGCAGATCGGCTCGATCGAAATTAATACACACGAGGACATCTCCACGGTTCGAACCTCGGGCGCGCAGGTCGTGGTCGATTCGGGGTCGACGACTCAGGTGGGAGTCGACGAAGACAGCCGGACGGAAGTCGTCAGTCTTCGCGGCTCTTCGTCGGTCAGCTCGATTGCGGGGGGTGATGTAATCCGTCTTGCCGCCGGCCAGCAGATCGCCGGGAGTCAGACGGGCGAACTGTCGGAGGTCACCGAAGTCGTCCAACCGCCGGCATTGCAACTGCCTTCGGACAATCAGGTGTTCCAGTCCACGCCGAACCTGCGGGTCTCGCTCGACTGGGCCAATGAAAAACGGGCTACGGCATACCAGCTTCAGGTCTCGCGATCGAGGCTCTTCACCACCTTCGAGATCAATGCCACGCGTGGAGAGAGCAGGGCGGTAGCGAGCGTATCCTCGGAGGGACTTTTCTACTGGCGAGTCGCATCCATCGACAACCGGGGCAAGGTCGGACCGTACTCGCCAAGTCGAAGGTTCCGCGTTCGCGGACTCGGAAGCCTCGTCGAGACGCTCGACACGGACAAGAGTCCACCGACCCTGCAGGTCAAGCGACCATTCAACATAGGGGGGCAGTTCTACCTGATCGAAGGCAAGGCAGAGCCGGGAGCTTCTGTATTCATCAACGATGAGGAAATCGCGGATGTGAACACGGACGGTACGTTCAAGAAGCTCATCAGCCTGGACCAGGTGGGCTGGAACTCGGTCGTGATCAAAGCCGTCGATCTGGCGGGCAATCAGACCGTGCAGCGGGAGCGGGTTTACACCGAGGAGTAGGCCCGGCCCCTCGCGGAGTTCTGAGTTGTGAGTTGTGAGTTGTGAGTTCCCACCCACCCATCGAGGCAGAATGTGTGAGAATTACGCATGAAAGCCCAGGAGATGCGGGAACCGTAGCAGCGGAGTGAGTCGCGCACCTGCGGCGGCCACTCACAACTCAGAACTCGAGGTCTGGGCCACTCACAACTCAAAACTCACAACTCACAACTCTAACAATTAGGGGCCTGCGGGAGGCAAGACTCTTGCACCTCGCCAGCGACGGCCCTCGCCGACATTCGCAAAGGAAAACCATACATGGCTGTGAAATCACTGCTGTCGATGTTCTCGAACGACCTGGCCATCGACCTCGGGACGGCAAACACACTCGTCTACGCAAAGAACAAAGGAATTGTCGTGCGCGAGCCGTCGATCGTGGCGGTCAACAAGATCACAGGAAAAGTCGAGGCCGTCGGCAAGGAAGCCAAGGAGATGCTCGGCCGCACGCCGGGCAACATCGTCGCCATCCGGCCGATGAAAGACGGCGTAATCGCCGACTTCGAAGTGACCGAGAAGATGCTCGATTACTTCATCAAAAAAGCTCACGGCCGTTCATTTCTCGTCAAACCTAGAATTGTCATTTCCGTGCCTTCGGAGATCACGCAGGTCGAAAAGCGGGCAGTCAAGGACTCGGCCCTTCGCGCGGGGGCAACTGAGGTCTACCTGATCGAGCAGGCGATGGCTGCCGCCATCGGAGCCGGCCTGCCCATCACCGACCCGACGGGCAACATGATCGTCGACATCGGCGGAGGCACCACCGACGTCGCCGTCATCTCGCTGGCGGGCATCGTCTACTCCCGCTCGGTTCGCGTCGCGGGCAACGAGATGGATGACGCGATCATTCAGTACATCAAGCGCAAGTACAACCTGCTGATCGGAGAGCGTTCCGCTGAGCAGGTGAAGATGGAGATCGGCTCGGCATTTCCTCTCGACGAAGAGATGACCATGGAGATCAAAGGTCGCGATCTGGTCGAGGGCGTTCCGAAGACTCTGGTCATCTCGGATGAAGAGATCCGGGAAGCCTTGTCCGAAACGGTGACCACCATCGTCGAGGCAGTGCGCGTCGCCCTCGAGCGAACGCCACCCGAGCTTTCGGCCGACATCATGGACAAGGGAATCATCATCGCTGGCGGGGGCTCGATGCTCAAGAACCTCGACAAGCGTCTTCGCGAAGAGACCGGCCTTCCGGTGACGCTGGCGGAAGATCCGTTGGCCTGTGTGGCGCTCGGAACAGGCCAGATGCTCACCGACTTCAACCTACTCAGGAAAATCTCGATCGACTAGTCTCAAAAGGACCCTCCTCAGAGAATGCAAGTTGCCGTTGAACGCCGTCCCACGCTTCTGTTTCTCATCGTTCTCGCAGTGCTCTTCCTTCTGATGAGCGCGAGCACCCGGACACGGGTTCTCGGCGAAACGAGGACCATGTTCGAGCGAACGGTCATGACGATTTTCTCGCCGGTTCCAAAAGCCGTGAACTACGTCGGCCAGAACGCCGAGGACATCTATCACGGCTACATCGATATGCGTCGGGCAGTGGACGACAACCTCCGGCTCAACCGGGAAGTCACGCGGCTCACGAACGAGAATCTGGGGCTGAGGCAGTCTGCTACGGACCTGTCCCGTATGCGATCACTGCTTGGCTACTCCGAGCAGTTCGCCATGCCCACCCTGCTGGCGAATGTGATCATGCTCGACACGGCAAGCCGCTTCAAATCAGTGATCCTCGACCGAGGATCCGACCATGGAGTCGAAGTCAACGACGCAGTGGTCAACGCCCAGGGTCTGGTCGGGAGGGTCGTGCTGACTACGAGAGACCTTTCGAAGGTCCAGCTCATCGTCGATCAGCACGCGGCTGTAGGCTCGATGCTTGATCGCACGCGGCGGCAGGGAATCGTCCGCGGCAACGGCGGCGGCGGAGTCGAGATGTATTACGTCCCCTCGCTGACCGACGTCGCCGTCGGAGATTCCATCGTCACGGCCGGGATCGACGGGATTTACCCGAAGGGACTCTCCGTCGCCGTGGTGACTGAGGTCTCCGAGGGACGCGACCTGTTCAAGAAGATCGTCGTCGCACCGACCGTCGACTTCGGCAAACTCGAAGAAGTGATCATTCTCCAGACCAGAAAGATTCCGCCGGCAGTCGCGAGGTACCAACCTTGAGATGGCTCCGGTTTCTGATCGGGCTTCTGATCGCGCTGACACTCCATTCGCTTCTGGACAACTTTTTCCCGAATGCGCTCGCGTTCTTCAATCCCTACATCATCCTGGTCGTCTACTACTCGATGGGCGGCAATCTCTTCGGCGCCATCGTCGCAGGAGTGCTCGCAGGGCTCGTTCAGGATGCGTTTTCCGGGGCGATTTTCGGCCTGCACGCCTTCTCTCTTACCTTCTGCGGCTATCTGGTGGCCTACATCAACTCCCGTCTGGTCCTGAGGGGAGCAGCCGCATTCGGTGGAGCACTGATCGTCTCGGTGATTCTGAATGAGGTCGTGATCTACGTTCTCGTGAACATCCTCCTGCGCCAGCGCATCGGAATGTTCGAAGAGGGCCTCCTCATGAAAACCCTCTTCACCTCGCTGTTCGGAGTGCTGATCTATCAGTTGCTGACGCTTTTCCTCCGCGAGGAGCCGATCGAAGCGACGAGGAAGCCGAGCGGGTGGTGAG